>JAYKJC010000516.1:0-2666 GCA_035285885.1 Leptolyngbyaceae cyanobacterium
CATTTCGTTCGGCTGTGCCCACCAGTACCGCTAAGTTTCCCGGCAAATCCTTTGCAAGTTGGCTCACGGCAGCGGCCATGTGGCTCACAAACTGGGGCTGCATCAACAAATCACGGGGTGGATAGCCTGCGATGGACAATTCTGGCGTCAACATCAGTCGTGCGCCCTGGGCGACCGCTTGATGAGCAGCGTCTAAAATCTGCTGAGCGTTACCTTCTAAGTCTCCAATGGTGGGATTAAGCTGGGCGATCGCAATTTTCATGGCGGTTCATCGTAGCGACTAGAGGATTAATGAGGATCAGTAGGGCGTAACCAATCGAGTTTGAATATTAGGTTCAGGGAGTAATAAGTTCAGTGAATATCAGGCTCGTTCAATATAAAGTTCGTTGAGTATTAAGTTCGTTGAGTATTCTGAATATCAGGCTTATGGGGTGGTGCGTTACGGCTACGCCTAACGGCACCCTACAGGATCGGTCTGAGGTTAATGTCTAGACAAAAACCAATGGCTTGTCTTTAAATGGAGCAAATTTCTCTGCATCAAATCGATACAGGCTGGCGGGTCGGCCTGCGCCCCTGGAGGCTTTTTTCCCGGTATCGGACAAGAAACCAAGTTTGAGTAACCGAGTCCGAAAATTAGAATAGTCTGCAAAATTATCGCCCAGCACAATGGTGTAGAGCTGATAAAGCTCATTCAGGGTGAACATTTCTGGTAAGACCTCAAAGGCGATGGGGCTATATTCCAATTTGTTTCTCAGTCGTTGATAGCCATAGTCGAGAACTCGATTGTGGTCGAACGCGAGGGTTGGGAGCTGTTCGACGGGATACCAGGCGATGCCGCTGACGCCATCGGCAATCAGGTCGGCTTCTGCAAACCGAACGAGGGCAAAATAGCTCACCGAGAGATAGCGCACACCATAGCTTTTGGTGGATTCTCTTGGATCTCGCCCTGGCCCCCCAAAGGTATAGAGCTGTTCTAAGTACAGGTTCTCTGCTCGAATTTTTTCTGAAAGAACCCGATAGGCCGCATCTTCCAGGGATTCTCCCTGGCGGACGAGCGTGCCGGGAAGACTCCAATGCCCCAAATAGGGCGGATCGTCCCGCATGATTAACAGCACGAGCAAGCGACTTTGATCGGTATCAACCGAGAAAATGACGTTGTCAACGCCTACTTTGAAATCGGCTAGGGCAGCATCCACTACCTCGTGGGTAGGGTGCTTTTGGATGGATCCTGACATTCGTATAGCTGTTGTTGATGAATATAGGCTTGCACAGGGGGGGTAACCGCGTTGGGGTCTTGATCGCGACGATAGGCGGTTGACGAGACGGGAGGGCCAGTCATGTCGGCGATCGCCACATCCCCTCCTTGAGACTGTAGATGCCGTACATCCTCTGTTTTGATGGCGTACCCCGGTCGTGGAATCACGAGCAATTTCACCTGCTGAAGCAAGTCGGTCGCTCGATACCAACTCGACACTTTGCCAATCAAATCGGAGCCGACGACCAAGGTCAGCTCTGCATGAGGCCACCGATGTTGGGCTCGCTCCACCGTGATGAGAGCTTTGGGGTCACTCAAAGTTTGATCACAACAAATGTTGGATCGGGGAGGATGAATGTCATCAATCAGGAGTTTGAGCATGGATGCTCGATGAGCCAGCGATGTTTGGTGCTGCTTAAAAGGATTGTCTGACGCCCAAACCCAAACTTCGTCGTAGTGATACGACAACCAATTCAGAATTTGCTGGTGTCCGGCGGTGGGTGGGTCAGCGCTCGTCCCGAAGAGGGCAATTGACAGCATAGTGAATGATGAATAAGAGAATCAGGGTGAATGAGAATTTGAATCAGAATTCGGCCTTTGAGTGTGTGTAGCTCCACAGTTACACAGGTTAGAGAATGAAGCTAGGGCGATCGCCAGCGATCGCTTCAGGTATGGCTTCACGAATATACTGACGTATCCAGACTATTAGAGTTCTAGATCCTCAGAACGAGGCTCTCAGAAAGAAGTCCTCAGCACGAGAACCTCCAAGACAAACCGATCAACCGTCACGATTGCGAGTATGCTTCATCACCCGTTGCCGAGTCTGTTCAGTCAACTTTTGCAATGCATCCGTCACTTCAATCGAGAACTCACTGGGCTGATGAATCTCACGAACCTGATCAGGGAGAGATGTAACAGATTGCCGGGTTCGCTGAGCAATGGTTTCCAAAGATTCGGGTTGAGTCAGGCGGCGTCCATTTTTCATCACCTGTTTGAGCAAGGGGGCTTCACGGGCGGTGTGTAGGGGAGAATTCTCATCTGAACCGGGTGCTGATTCGGATGCTGACGGTGTCGCCATTTCTGAATGCAGTCCCAGGCGATCGCCCCTCACCCGTCCATCTGAGTCGAATTGCCGAAAAATCTGTTTGCGCCCAGGATAGGTCACTTTTCCACTCGATGCCTTCATCGTCGGCATCCCATCAATCTCGACGAGTTTGTAAACCCCATTGACGGGCTTTCCGGTGACGAGCTTCGTGCCAATGCCATACCCATCAATCTCTGCACCGTTTTGACGAAGACGCACAATTTCGGCTTCATCCAAGTCTCCGCTGGCAAAAATCGACGTATGTGGCAAGAGCGATCGCACCTGCCTGGACAACTCAATCAGATCACCAGAATCGAGCCTCACAGC
>JAYKJC010000517.1:0-6661 GCA_035285885.1 Leptolyngbyaceae cyanobacterium
TTTCTTTTTGAATAGTCAGAGATGGCATCCGTTCAGAATCGATACGAGGCATCGATTCTGAACGGATGTTTGTGAGCCGGGTTTAGCCTTCATCCTGCCCAGTCCACTGGCTGACGCGGAAGATGACGAATTCAGCCGGACGGACAGGGCACACACCAACTTCGACATACAGTCGCCCTAGAATCATCGTGTCTGGCGTGTTGAGTTCGGCATCACACTTCACGTAGAAAGCCTGGGAGGGTGACGCTCCATAAAGCGCGCCTTGACGCCAGAGCCCTGTGAGGAAGTTGGTCACCGTGCGTTTTACCCGCTCCCACAAGTCCTGATCGTTCGGTTCAAACACAACCCACTGGGTTCCAAGTTCAATGGATTTCTCGATGTAGCTAATCAGGCGACGAACGTTGATATATCGCCACTCCGTTACATCCGGTTCGACGAGGGTGCGGGCTCCCCAGACGCGGATACCCCGATTGTTGAATGGACGGATGCAGTTGATGCCAATGGGGTTCAGCAGTTCTTGTTCGCGGAAGTTGCACTCGTAGGCGAGTCCAGTGACACCCCGAGGCACTTCGTTGGCGGGCGCTTTGTAAACGCCGCGAGTTTCGTCATTGCGTGACCAAATGCCTGCCATGTGACCCGAAGGAGGGATGAGCAACGGTTGCCCGGTGCGAGGATTCGCCACCTGAATCCAGGGGTAGTAGAGAGCGGCAAATTGCGATCGCCGTCCAAAGTCCTCACTCAGCCAACTGGCAATATCCTGAGGCTTCACCTTATCGGGAGGAGGGTCGAGAATAATCATCCGGTTAGGGGGATTCGGAATGTCTCCATCCGCTGCCCCTTCGCATAGACTGACCATCAACTCCATGACTCCATGCACCTGATCGAGGTTCAGCAGGTTGGCCTCGTAGGCTTTCATCAAGTCGGGACACGCGACGATAGTAATTTCATCAATCTCAAAGAGGCCACGAATCCCCGTTCGGTTGTCGCGGTTTCCGTGGACTTCCCGTGGAAACTGTCGAGCATTTGGCGTGGAAGCGGGTGGGCTGACCTCATACAGTCCATTTGAGGGGCGACGGCTGAGGGGGCGTCCCTGAGTCGGGTCAATGTGAATCGCTTCAATAAACTCCGATTCTTCCAGTGCTGTCACCACGTAGTCTGCAACCTCATCCTCGACATCGGGCTGCATCGACAGGTGCTCAAATCGCTCCAATTCTTCATTGCCCCGACGAATACTGACGGTAAAGAATTCTCCAGTATCAATAGTTTCAGGCGGAGCGGTATCCTTCGGACTGCCATCTTGAACCAAAATATTTAAGGCCGATCCAGCAACCGTGAGAGAACCATGACCATGAGGTGCGGCGAGTGCGGTTGTTTCTTCTGACTCGTCTGAACTTCCGGCATCCATCAGCCGTAAGCTCATGGTGAGACTCGGACGATTACTTCGACTGGGTAAGGTGGTGCCGACAGGGGTGACATCAACCGTGGTGGGTGACGCCTGTCCCGGACGAGCGGGCAACTGTGTCCCTAAGCTCATGACCCAGCAGCGTCCACCGCCATTCAAAAACCAGCCGTAAACGGAGTGGGGCAAGTAAGCATCGAAATCCGTGAAGCCGTCAGACATGGGACGACCAAAATAGTGCAAATATTGGCTCCAGGACGTGACCAGCATGGGCTTGAACAGCTCAGCTCCCCCCCGAATGTCTTCTGTGAAGCCAACAAATCCGGCGATCGCCGTTTGTACCCCTTCAATTGGGCGACTACCTCGTTGGACTTCTTCGACATACACACCGGGAGCGAAATAATCTAATCTTGGCATAGCAGTTTCACGTTTAACTTAAGAGAACAACATCCAAAAACGATGGCCAAAGCAGCTTTAATCACGAAATAATTCAAAGAAAGTTTCAAAGAAAGTTTCAAAGAACTATTTGAACAAAATGTCCTGTCTAAACATCCTGTCTAAATGTCCTGTTTAGATGTCTTATCTAAACCTGAAAGAGATAGGAAAAGTAAGGGATTGAAAATCATCAGAAATGAAGAAACCCATCATCGAGAAGTTTCTATCTAAGGCAAGCCAATGCTGCTCTAGTTCAACCACGAACTAAAGTGACGATAGGTGAATGAATCATGCGCTCTAGCCCGAATTGGAACAGTCACTGTCACGTACAAAGCCGGACGAATCGGAACCCCCAAGGATTGCCATAACACTGACGGATGAATCATCGAACTTTGGGTGATTGTGATCGATAATTTCCCAAGTCCTTGAAGTTCTGGAGCCAGATATTCTTCATCAAGAAACCGATGTTTCAGCAAAGAACTTAGAGCTTCAGAAAGAAGTTGATGCTTGCCCAACTGCGTATAGCCTTGTGCAATCACAACAAAACAGATATCAAACCAATGTAATGAATCATTAGAAAATAGATCCGCACAATTTAAAGTCTTAGGAACTGGCGAAGAAACAGTATCAGACCCATGATCTGGCACGCGTTCTGATACGCTGTAGCAATAAATATGAAACCCTGGATGACCCGTTAACTTTTCTCCTGGCGGATTAAAGCTAATACACTCAGAATCATTGAGCGATGTGTCATGAACCAGAATATTGGCTAGGGTTTTCGACACTGCCGGAAGCATGTAAACAACCTCGTCGGTCGTATTGTCCATTAAGCATAGTCAGGCAGCGACGTGAAGGTTATTAGACATTAGTCGAAATGTAAAACCTCACGGTTTATCGAATGCCTGAGACCTTCACACAGAAGATTCATCATAGGGATCACCACAAGAGATCACCACACGCATACCCAGTGCGTTGAATATTTCTATTCCAATTAAATTCAATTAAAAAAGATTCCAATTAAAAAAGAGAGCCGCCACTTCAATGGCTGACTCTCTTCTTACAAAACTTAGAATTTTACCTGAGAACTTTAGAGAAGTAAAAGTTCAAAATAAGAGCTAAGACATTGGAGTTTAGACTAAACATAGATACTAGTAGGGGCAAGGCATTGCCTTTCCCCTACCACATATGGTGCTTTATCCAATTTAGTCTAACGTACAGGAAGACAAAAAACTAAAGGTGATATTACGTTAGTGCTTATAGCCAACAGCATCCAGAGTCGCAAACTTGAGTCCATTCCTCATGGTTAGAAAAATAAATTGAAGACTAGCATCAGAATTAGATATTTCGTATTGAACTCAATACACATTTCTGACCTAGAATCTTCCTTTTCCCAATGATAGGAATTGTCAATCGCTGACTTGGATGCTGTTGTTACTTGAGCCAATCAAATCGGTTGAGGAATCGATATTGTACCTCCTCTTTATTAACAGCTACGATTTGACTTTATAGAAGCCATAAGCTTCTATAAACAAGGTATCTCAATTTAGGTACGATAAACCGCAGTGAAACTAAAGTTTACGGAACTAAATTAACCCCTTTTATCTCTTAATATTTGTTCAATGCTCGCTTCACTCATTTGATGAAAATTATGTGATGAAAGTTGAGTTAAATATCAGCTGAACGTCTATTTTGAATAGCGTGATTCTGCGGATACATGAGGTTGTCTTTTGGCTACTGGCTTGCGCTTGTTGCGATTTGTCCGTGTTTTCACGGGCGTCTTCCCATTTGGGCCCATAAGGAGGCACATAGATTCTGGAGGTCAGGATCGGGGTCAACCACTCAGGAAATTTTCAAAATCTTCACTCAGATTGATGAGCGTCTCTCGTACTTGATAGACAGAGGCTTCTAGATTCTCTAATAGGGTAAGCAGTTGCTGGACGGTACGAGATTCTTGGTCAAGTTCTGAACAGAGTTGAACGGCTTGACTCTTGAAAAGTATGGCCGTCTGCAATCGGTTGAGTGTTAGATCAAGGGCAGTTTCATAACGTTCTCTAAATTCGTCTGCGTTCATTTGTTCTTTAATGTCAAAAAAGTTACACGTTGATAACTCTGTTTTCCCATAGATAAATCCTAACAGCTTTGAAAAATCAGCATCTTCGTAAAGAATTTAATTTGAATGTACGTATTTACCGAATAATTTAATTAATTAATATGTAATTTAAATTTCTGATTTTAGATCGGTGCTTGCCGCTTGGCAGGAGTCGTCGGAGTGAGGCGAGCCCGTCGTCAATGGAAGTCGTCCTGTTGATTTGTTGTCTAACATCGTTCATTAATCATGAAAAGCAGCATGATTAAAGTGCTGGCTTGTGTCTTTATCGTTAGGGAGCTTGTATGGAATGATGGTTCGACTTTTCCTTGTGCTAGGTGCGATCGCCGGAGGTCTGGCTGTGGCTCTTGGAGCATTTGCCTCCCATGCGCTCAAGAGCAGATTACTGGAGCGATCGCTCGCTATCTTTGAGACGGGCGTCCGCTACCAGATGTATCACGCCCTGGCGCTGCTGTTGGTTGGGATGATGCTCAGTCTCCAGGCAAAGCCCAGTTTGTGGTTAAACCTATCGGGGATTGGCTTTCTTTCCGGGATGCTGATTTTTTCTGGAAGTTTGTACGCCCTGGCGCTGTTTGGCATCAAGTGGATGGGAGCCATTACGCCTATTGGGGGGGTCGCCTTTCTTTTCGGATGGGGCTGTTTGGCGATCGCCGCCTTCAATATTCAACTGTCACCTAATCTTTGAGGCATGTGAGATTTTGAGACAGATGAGAGAAGGATGAGCCCGCATTAACGTCCATACTCATACAAAATCGGTGCATGACCCGCTTCCCATAGCCACACACTTGGGGCTCCATTGGCGTCTCGGCTCCACGGATCTTGACGGGAGCCATTCCACCCATAGGGGTCGATAATGGTCCATCGCTGATTGTTGGAGATGCGGTAGACCCCAAAGTGTAAGTGAGGGCCAGTGCTGCATCCCGTGTTGCCTGAAATTCCAATCACCTGCCCTTTCTTCACGGCTTGACCTGGAACCACATCGACTCGGCTGAGGTGAACGTATTCGCTGCCGAAGCGATCGCCATTTGGGGCCGTATGTTCGAGATAGACCTCTAATCCAGAGGTGTCACGATTTAACGGCGGGCAAAAGAAGGTCTCGCTTTCTCCCGCGGCATACACCACCCCGTCAGCAACGGCCAGCAACGGGGTTCCTTCCGGCGTTGCCCAGTCGTACCCCGCATGTCCGTCAATACTCGCACCGGGACTGCCCAGGGAGAGTTGTTGTCCAGTCCAGGTGACGAAATACCCGTTATTGTCTTGAAACTGTCGGGGCACCTGATGGTCAAAATAATTGGTTATCAGATAGTCCAACTCAAAGGGTTTGCGAAAGAAGGGGAGTTGCGCAGACTGGGGGTTGGGCACTCCAGGTTGAACGGGCGTCAGCGTGAATGCGCCGTCTTGATTCCGGCACGTATCTTGAGCCTCGACACGGCCCGAAAATGAAGGTAACTGGGGTGTCGTTGAGGGTGCGGGTGAGCCCTTAAAGGTCAGTCCAAATCCTCCGATGGACGGAGGCACCAGGGTCATGTCAACGGATTGCGGAGTGAGGCTTCCGGACAAGATAGCGGCATCGTTTTTGTTGTTCCAAATCCAGGACAGCCGTCCATCAAGGCGATCGCCCCGTTTTGTGACTAGCATTGTTTGGGTGCCTTTGACCTGACATTTCCCCCCACTCACCCAATGACTTGGAAATTGCAGAAGAAACGTTGTGCTGGCGTTCAATGCCTGTAGGTCAGACGGAGTCAATGAGGGGGACCCATGTCGATGGGACTCAAATTGAGGCCCAATCTGTGAATGAAACATGCAGCTGACCAACGCCGCCACACACATCAACACCAACCCTCGTCCCCATCGGTTTACCATTGTTTGTTATGACCTCCACCTTTGGTCACCCACGACCTTGAGAAGAACCCTACGGGCTCCATACCTCAGTTGTAACTGATCCCCCACCCTTGAACCATGCTCTGAAACGATAGCGCTATGCGCTTTGGTTAAGTACAGTTGTGTGGGGTGCAGTGCGCCGTATGTGTTTAGCGAGATCTTCGTCCGATCCCCCTAAATCCCCCTTGAAAAGGGGGACTTCGAGCCAACAACTTTGTGAGCCCCCTTTTTCTACGCCGAAGGCGCATACCCGAAGGGTCTTAGGGGGTAGCGACAGCGGGGGATCACACCGCCTCGCTAAACAAGTACGCTGCGCCCCACACAACTGTTTTTGTGCTTAACGCGGTTGCAAACCGCCATAGGAATTGAGACTAGCGATATGGATGAATTTCATCCCCTATCTGAGTTTATTGAAGACCTGCCAGAGTTCTCCGTCAGTCCGCAGAACGGGATGGACGAGAACGTACGCGTTGAGTATGTCTATAGCGGGCGATGTCCGGAAACAGGCATGACCGTGTCCTTACCGCGTACCCCAGAGGCGGAGGCGATCGCCCGTTCACTCATGCGTCAGCTCTCCAACACTCCCAGTCTGACAACAGAAGGGAAGATGTTTGGGGTCTTGCTGGTCATCGCACCGGATGGACGACCCGGCGTTCTCAAAGCGTTCTCAGGGCTGCTCAACGGTCAGAATGTGGTGCCAGGGTGGGTGCCACCGATTCCAGGGCGAGAACAGATTGTGGTCGAAGAAGAACGCACCGTTGCCCGATTGGACGCCATTCAAGCCCAGCTCATTGCCCTCCGGTCGCGTCCTGAGCGAGAAGACTATGACCGTTGGCAGC
>JAYKJC010000518.1:0-9884 GCA_035285885.1 Leptolyngbyaceae cyanobacterium
GCTTCGCCGCATACTCAACCTCATCGGCACAATAGGGAGAATTGACCGACTTGGGAGATAGAAGAAACAGAAAATTATCAGCCGTTTCGATGCCGCGATAAATTTCCTGCTGGAAGTCTGCACTCGATGCCGCAATACTTTCCTGGTCAAACCAGGTTAACTTACCGTAAATTTGCAGGTTTTCATTCAATTGGCGGGCAATGCCAGAATCTGAGCGAGAATAAGAAATAAAAACATCCAGCGAGTCGGGAGGCGGGTAATGCAGACTATGCTCAATGAACTCGGTCTGGAGGTCGGTGGGGGGATGTGTAGACCGTTTTTGGGCTGTTTTCAGCCATGTTTCTGCCTGACGCAGATTGTAGCCTCTAAATAAGATACTGGGATTGCGTTGCTGTCGCTCCCATTTCAAAGCATTGACTAACAAGACCTTATGGGTTTGATAGTACGACTCATCCGTTTTGAGAATCCGCAGCAGTTGGCTCTCATCCAGCCAGTCATCTTCTTCGTGCCGATTGTCCGTCAGGTCAATATACTGCAAACCTTTCAGCTTCGGCAGGTGATGCTCCCGGTCGGCTAAATCCGTGGGGCGCACCAGCATAGGAATAATTCGCTTATGGAGGGCGATCGCATACTCCAGTTCGTGCTGACAGTACGCTGAGGTGACCGATGCAGGAGAGAGTAAATAAATCACGTTGTCGGCTTGCTCAATGCCTTGCTCGATCGCTTTCTGAAAGTCTTCTCCGGTGTGAATATCGCTAGCACTGGTCCATACCGTAATGCCTTCTCGCCAGAGCGATCGCCGCACCTGCTGCATGACTAACGCATCGTCATCGGCATAGGCGATAAACACCCGAGTCATCAGGTTGTTAGAATTTTTGATGCTCTCCGTGATGAACTCGCACTGTAAATCCGTTGGCGTGCAGGGAGGCTGGCCATCTTTAAACCGCATTTTCAGCCAGGCTTCGGCCTGGTCCCGTTCATTCCCAATTAGCAATAGTTGGGTTCGGCGTTGGTTGTGTTTCCAGGTCAACGCCTGAACGAGCAGTTGCGTGTGGTGCTGCACGTAGTCGCGATGGCGCTCAAGAATGGACGTTAAAACGTTAAAGCCGAGCGTACAATCATCGTGACCATCCCGCATATACACCCAGTTAATTTTACGCAGAACTGGGTGCAGCTTTGGATTTCGAACATCCCCAAACTGGTGATTCTGAGCTTTACACGCCTCCCAATCTGCATCAGTGCTGCCTGGATTACGGTCCCACCACATCGCTTCACTAATTTCTTCGACGTGCAAGATGGGAATGATGCGCTTATGTCGGGTGAGGGCCTGCTCGATTTCTAGGCGGCAATAATCAGAATTGACCGCATGGGGCGACATGATGAAGAGAAAGTTGTGCGATCGATTAATGTCATCGTCGATTTGTCGCTGATAATCAACTCCCAGAGGAATGTCGTTGAGATCCAGCCAGACGCGATACCCACACTCACTCAGCTGCTGGCGAAGCTTGACGGCAAATGCTTTGCTATCGGGACGACCATAGGAGATGAAGGCATCGTAGAATTCGGGCATGGTAGATGGAGGCTATGGCAGTATTTCAGCGCATACAAGATTATCTCTCAGCCTAATTCACAAGCTAAGGATGCGCTATCGATTGTGACGAGACTTCAAGGAATGGATATCGAGCAGTTGGTGTGGCGATCGCCCTCTTTTGTCCCCATCCAGATGACGAAGCTTGTAGATTAAGCTTGCAATAATGTCGTTTCTATCTGACGAGGCATTGAAGCGGATGATTTCAGTGTGTAAATCTCCTCGCCCATGAAAAAGCTCGCAAGTTACCTTGCGAGCAGCCACTAAACAACGTATTCAGAAGTACATGGGCGATCGCCCTTATCATCACAAATTTTTCAGTCGTCTACGCTTTGGTCAAAAGTTCAATACAGGATATGGGAACTGAGATGGGCCAAAAGATAGACGCAGCAGCAATCACTGACCAAGACATTGCGTCTGTATTAGGCGTTTCTTTATCTGACCAGAAAGAAATTAACCAAAATGTACCCGCCGCAAAGATTCCGAAGAAGTATAGTAACATCACCACAATTGCCTTAGATGACCGTAATAGAATAGACGCCTTCATTATCTAAAAGGTTCCAAACGGTTAACAGAGCGATAACACGGACTCAGTAGAGCTGATATCGGCTCTTGTATAATTTAATTTCCGTGAATTCACTTGGGAACCCAACAAAGTATTACTGTTCCACATTTCGGACAGTTGCGCATACTTCATTGGACAGAGATAGCGCTGTGCAAGTGCGTTAAGAAGATTTCTGGGAAAGACCATACCGCCCGTAGGGTGCCGTATAGCCCAAAGGGCATACCAGAAAAGCAAAGCGTAACGCACCGTGGGCTAAATTTCAGTTCAAAAAATCTCCTAAGTAGGGTTTGTTGAGGGGGCGGCGCGAAGCGCTGCGATACCCATAAACAAAAAGGGACGTGTCTTGATGACACATCCCTTTTACTTACTATTGATCAGATTTGCAATTGATACCTTTCATCGTACTCCTCTGGGAGGGACGAACGCTTTAGACAATCGCGGCGACAGAAACGTCATTCTGCTCAAGCATCTGTTGAAGTTCTTCAGCATCAACCGTTTCTTTCTCGACCAACGCATCAGCAAGCTGATCAAGAACTGCTTTGTTCGTCATGAGAACATCCTTCGCTCGACGATACGCTTGGTCAACTAACGTCCGGACTTCATCATCAATGGCAGCCGCCGTCTCCTCAGAGAAGTCTCGCTCAGAGGCGATGTCTCGACCGAGGAACATGTTACCTTGCTGACGTCCTAAAGCCACAGGTCCCAGGCGATCGCTCATGCCAAATCGGGTGACCATCTGGCGGGCAACTCGTGCAACCTGCTGCAAATCATTAGAGGCCCCTGTCGTAACTTCGTCTTCACCGAAGATAATCTCTTCAGCAATTCGACCACCCAGAGCAACAGCCATCTGGTTCTGCAAGTAAGAGCGAGAATACAACCCAGAATCCATACGATCTTCACTGGGGGTAAACCAGGTTAAACCACCTGCACGACCCCGAGGAATGATACTGATTTTCTGAACCGGATCATAGTCAGGCATTAATGCTCCCACCAGAGCATGACCTGCTTCATGATACGCCACAAGGGTTTTACGCCTCTCGCTCATGACCCGATCCTTTTTCTCTGGCCCCGCAAGAACGCGATCGATGGCATCATTCACCTCATCCATCGAAATCTCGGCAAAGTTTCGACGAGCGGCTAGGATTGCCGCTTCGTTTAACAAGTTGGACAAGTCTGCCCCTGTAAAACCTGGAGTTCGCCGTGCAATCTTCTCAAGATCGACATCTTTTGCAAGCGTCTTTCCACGAGCGTGAACGTTGAGAATCTCAAGGCGTCCAGCATAATCCGGGCGATCGACAACAACCTGACGGTCAAAACGACCCGGTCGCAAAAGGGCAGCATCCAAGACATCCGGACGGTTCGTTGCAGCAATGATGATGATACCTGTATTTCCTTCAAACCCGTCCATCTCAGTCAAAAGCTGGTTGAGGGTTTGCTCTCGCTCATCATTTCCTCCTCCGAGACCTGCACCTCTCTGACGGCCTACGGCGTCGATCTCATCGATAAAGACGATACACGGCGCATTAGATTTGGCTTGTTCAAACAGGTCGCGAACCCGAGAGGCTCCAACCCCGACGAACATTTCAACAAACTCAGAACCCGAAATCGAGAAAAACGGAACGCCTGCTTCTCCAGCTACAGCACGGGCCAGGAGAGTTTTACCTGTTCCAGGAGGTCCCACAAGCAAGACCCCTTTAGGAATCTTGGCTCCAATCGCCGTAAATCGATCTGCATTCTTTAAGAAATCAACAACCTCAGCGAGTTCAAGTTTGGCTTGCTCAATTCCTGCAACGTCACCGAACGTAACCTGCGTCTGGGGTTCCATCTGAACCCGAGCTTTGGATTTTCCAAAGTTCATGGCTTGGCTACCCGGGCCATTCTGTGCACGGCGTAGAACGAAAAACAAAACCAGCAGCAATAAAAATGGGATGAACAGTGTACTCAAGATGCTACTCAAGAAGTTGCCATCTGCCTGAGGAGACACTGAAATATCGACCCCATTGTTCGTCAGGGTTGGCAATAAATCTGGATCTGGGAGCAAATCCACTGAGAAGCGTTCGCCGGACTGATCAGTCGCTTCAGCACTTGTACGATCTGCGCTGATTGTGACTTTCTCAACTTGACCCTGCTCAACACGCTGAACAAAGTCGCTGTAAGCCCAACGACCCTGGGTCTGTGGTTGGCGTTCTACAAATGTCGTTGCAAGGAAAATAACGACTACGACAAGTAATGCGTAAAGACCTGCGTTTCTCCACCGTTTATTCACTGGGAGCAATCCTCCTTAACTTCAAACTGAGGAAATCAATCGATGTATTGATTATTATCCTAATATTCTTAACGTTACTTAATATTAACGCAGATTTAACGGAGATCTCTATGAATGGAGAAAGCCCGTCAAATCCTCTAAGCACGGATGCTGAGCATGAAACGTAAGAAAGGTTCGCCCATTCATGACTGTATGAATAGGAACGAGTTGTTGGACACTATTGCAATAGGCAACAAACTCAAAAGAGCTGATCCGTTCTGGTGTCCATGCGTCTTGCACTATCTCTTTATTGTGGCACCTTAGCCAGGAAATGAGTTGCGATCGCTCAATTCCCGGTAGAATCAGTTCTCTCATAAATGATTGAGTCGGTCGCTCAGTTGGAGACTCGTTGGAGGTGAGGGAAGGATGACTTTGAGAAAATGGAACTTTATGAATGTATTCATCATGAATGTATTCATCATCCGTTAATGGGGGCGTCCACCACTGGCCCTCTCCCCACGCAAAAAGATTGCCCGTACTGCTTTCCAGCCAGTTTCCTGTCGATGGTTCCGTCAAGATGGCTTCATGGGCTCCGTTGCGTCGGGCATGGTTGAGAGCCAGCCAGCAGGGCAAATAGTTTCCAGTTTTGTGTCCAGCCAGTGAACGGCAAAAGCTGTGTTCTTGTACGAGCCAGGCTATCACTCCATCCTGCTGCAGAGTATGCATATTCTGCGGAAGCGATCGCCCCGTGATGAGTTCTCGTCCGTCTGGGAATATCGTAATTCTGATGACGGGATACTGTTGGGCGAGATAGGTCGCTCCATCTTCGATGGCTTGCCAATTTGGGGTCTTCCATGAAAAGGCCGTGATGCTGGACTGGAGACGATTGAGGTGCGATCGCCATGCCGTGAGTGGATGGTCTAGCCGATGTTCATAGACGCGTAATGTAGTGAAAACAGTGGCTCCGAATACTATTCCAGGATCAGCAACGGAAAGAGAAATCGTTGTTCCTTCCTGCAAGCAACCGTTATACCAAAACATCTCGGATCCGATGTTCAAAACTCCGGCGTTCCCCACAAATCCTAATTATTACCCAAATACCAAAAGGAACGCAGACCAAAATCTCCGTTCCAAGACAATACAAGTTTACCAGTCGATACAAGTGATGAAATTTATTTAAGCCTGAGTTTTTTAACACATTTTCTCAGCGTCTATTTCTATCCACTGTTAGTCGATATTAAACAGTCGATATTGAAAAATTGCTGTTATCCTAGGCCAGCGTTCGTGCCCGGCTTACCTGTAGCAAGCTCAACTTTTACAATTTTACCGCCCATCTTCTGAATGCGCTGCTGCTCACGAAACCAATTATCGTAAGGTACCAGCTTAGTAAAGAAGGTGTTCTGAAGCTCACGCTGGGTGCGAATTCTTGTTTGGCTAGGGACGCAAGCCGTGACCTTAAACATGCGCATTGGATACTCTCCTCTAAATAAAGCAAGCTATTTTCGGAAATTGAGATCTCAACGGCCCAGAACGATTGCTCTATCTACGAGCACGTCGAAACAATCACCATGTTATTCAAAACAGTTGAGGCTTAGAAGCAAAGACGTTCTTGATATATTAAGCGGCGAAATGAATATATTTCGTCACTGGTTATCTAGAAACCCTACTCCCAAACCTCAACAACAGAGATTGAAGACAAAGTTTTAGACGGCTCTATCTTCCTTCTCGTCAATGACCTAGCTCAAGCCAGAGCAGATGTAGTCGAAGTAGACGCCCATCTCTTTGCCGGCATCTGAACCAACGAGACTAGCCGTTACTTCTTTCATTGCTTGAATTGCTTGAACAGTTGCTCCTGTAGGTACACCCAAGGAGTTGTAAGTTTCCTTTAAACCGTTCAAAACACGCTCATCAAGAATGGAAGGATCACCCGCTAACATGGCGTAAGTTGAATAGCGGAGATAGTAGTCCAAATCACGAATACATGCAGCATAACGACGAGTCGTGTACATGTTGCCGCCAGGACGAGTGATGTCGGAGTAAAGAAGAGACTTAGCGACTGCTTCCTTAACGATTCCTGCTGCATTGGCACTAATTGTTGTTGCAGCACGAACGCGGAGCTCACCACTTTTGAAGTAGCTCTTCAACTTATCCATTGCACTGCCGTCAAGGTACTTACCTTGAACGTCAGAAGAGTTAATAACAGAAGTAATTGCGTCTTGCATGATTTTTGCTTCCCTAAAGGACTTCAATTATTGATAAAAAGTGTCTAAAAATTGACAGTCGTCGCTACGATTACTGCATCGCACCGATGACATAGTCGAAGTATGCACTGGCTTCACCAGCATCATCAGATGACATCATTGCAGATGCAGCTGCCTTCATTTCCGCAATGCCTTGAGCAACAGCCTCAATGGGAGTACCTAAGGACTTGTACATTTCACGGACACCCACAATACCAATTTCTTCGATTGGAGTGACGTCACCAGAAACAACACCGTAAGTGATCAGACGAAGATAATAGTCAAGATCGCGCAGGCAAGTTGCAGTCATTTCTTCTCCGTAAGCATTTCCACCAGGAGAAACAACGTCAGGACGCTTCTGGAACAGAGCATCACCTGCTTGCTTAACAATGCGCTCACGAGAGTCGGTCAAAGTCTGGGCAATGCGCAAACGGCTTTCACCGGAAGAGACGAAGCCCTTGATACGATCAAGTTCACCAGGGCTAAGATACCGAGCTTCAGCATCAGCATTCACGATTGATTTCGTGACAATACTCATGGATGATTCCTCCAAAGGTTTATCAATTAAAAGTGCTGGCAATTATCTCACCAGCAACGAATTCTAACAACTCATGAAAGCTAGAGAGCTTGGATGAGTGTGGAGTGAAATCCCAATACATCGATCCTTACTTAAGACAGGCTTAGAACTTAAATCAGAATCTAGCCTAAATCAATGAATCAGGACTAAAGGCTATACATTGAGAGATTCAATTCACCTTCAGCAAATATTCTCAGGCATTGAGCTCCCACTCTTCGTCTACTCGAAATATTTCGTAACAACTTTCCTCATCTTTAGTTACATCGCTCATCAGATGTTGAGTTTAGTTGTCTGAGGTGACCTCTGTGGGGCCATGTCTGCTCTAAAACATTGCTCCTCTCAACCCAGCTAAAGCTGTCGAGAAATGCAAGTCATGACTAAAGCTAGACTCAGTTGTTAGATATGAAAACTTCAGGAGGGGCGATCGCCCCTCCCAACGAATTTTCTAAACGAACTTCTCCCAATGAACCTATAGAAGGGCGATCGCCCTTCTATAGACGCATGTTCAATAGAGCTAAAGATCAGAGAGAACTAAAGAGCAATGCTACAGGCCCTATCGAGAAGGACTAGATGAGAAGCTCGGCACGACAATCTCTCGACTTTGCTTAGTGAGCTGATTGTAAAGCCGCTCTGTATTGGGGAAATTGGCCGCTGGTAAAGTCGGGAACCGTCGATAAGGAACGGTGTCCTCGCCAAATACCTGGGCATATTCCATGCTGTTGACAACAGCACTCACAAAACTGCTCACGCCCTGTCTAGCAAGAATTTGGTTGTACATGCGAATTTCAGCTTGATCACGAGGAGCACGGCCAAGGAAATGCTTCAGCCCCAATTCAATAACTTTGGTATTTGGGAACGCAGTATAGAACTCCTTGACATAGAGCTTAGAAACACCCAACCCTTCAATGAATTCTTTGACGGTGATTTCACCATTGCTTAGCTTACTTTCAAGTGCAGTAAATTCATTCCTGATGGTGTAGGGATCTAAATCTCGCTCAAAGACCTGTCGGTATGCAGCTTGAACAACAACCTTGATATTTGATTTCTCCACAAGAGAGGTTAGTTTGAAGACTTTCGTCTGCTGTCTCTTTGTGTTGACACCCTGGTTCATCCTGAATTTAATATCAGGGACTGTTCGATTTTCATGAACAGCACCAAGTTCAACAAATCTTGGGGTGCTTTCAACTTGAACTTTTGCTGCGCCTGTCGAGCCAATTGAGCCTGTTCTCAGCTTACGAAGCGCTTGCCCTGCAGGTGTGATGTAACGCTCATAAGGAATGGTATCTTCACCAAAGGCTTCATTGTACTCAGGGCTATCGACAATCGCGTCAATCAAAGCATAGAAGCCCTTCTTGGCACAAATATCAAAGTACTTGTTTGATTCTTGGCGGCCATAGGTGGGGCGTCCCAACAACCGACGATGAATATATTCAACCGATTTCATAACGTACAGGGACGTCCAATACATCTTACGGAAAGTATCAGACTTCGCGAGTTGGCGAATGAACTCACGAACAGTGATGTCGCCGTTCTCTAAGCGAATTTCCCAAACTTTGAGGCGCTGCCCGTCATATACATCACGTCCAAACACCTGAAGGTACGCTGCACGAATAACCGCTTGCGTCGAAACCTCAGAAAATTGAACACTTGCTCCGCGAGAAGCCGGGCCAGCAGGAAGCTGATCCAACTTGAAAACCTTGGCTCCAAGTGTTCCTGGGGAAAGAGGACGCGCTGCTGGATTGCTCACCTGATTGTTAATTCCAGGTCCCCGAGTAATTAAGATGCGTCTCGTATCTTTACTAAAGGGAGCAGGACTCGCTTTGGGTTCACGTGTCTCTTTCGGGAAAATGGCCCCAAACTGAATTTCCAACGGGTCATTACCAGACCCGTAGGGATGCTGATCAGGTAAGGGTTGGTTGTACGACGCAAACGTTGTTAAAAATTGGGGAACCTTGCGGAAAGGCGCACTGTATCTGAAAAGAGCTTGCTGAGGACCCCAGTTCCGACACTCCTGAGCCTCTTGGCCTAATCCGCGAAGGTAAGGAACTGTTTCTTCACCAAAGTAATCTGCATACTCCTGGGAATCTACAAGCGCGTCAACGAGTGCAGCCAACCCACCGTTGGAAACAATCGAGAAATACTTTTGCACTTCTTCTCGACTGCTTGGGCCTCGACCTAAGATATGGCGAAAGGCAAGTTCTAATGCTCGACTATTGATGTAAGGCTCGAAGAAGTTCTTGCGATACAGCGGCGACTTAGCGAGACGACGCACGAACTCTTTCATCGAGATGTCGCCATTCTTGACCTTGGACTCTAAATCGGAAATCTCCAAAGAATAGGCGCGCTTGATATCGCGCTCAAAAATTTGCCGATAGGCTGCCTTTACGATTTCGTTTTTCTCAGATGTGGACAGTCCGGGCTTCATTGCAAATTTAGGACGTCTTTCTGAGGCGTTGAAATAAATTTGGGGTAGCTGAAGTCCTTGCTGATCCAGAGATGGTCGTTGGCGCAGCTTATTGGAGGGTGTGGGTGACTCGAACTCGGCGATCGCCACATCAAAGTACTCACCAATGAGAGAGCGTGCGGCTTCATCGGTCTTGAAGTACCCGATGGACGCTTGACGCATCTCTCTGAGAGCAACGATGGTTGCTTTGTCCGAACAGGCATTC
>JAYKJC010000519.1:0-2887 GCA_035285885.1 Leptolyngbyaceae cyanobacterium
CGGCACCTTTCTTATTCGCCCATTCGATCAGGGTATCTCGCTGACTCTGAAATTCGTATAGCGGGACTCCAAACCCACAGGAGGTTTGAACCGAATCAATGTTGAGTCGAATGATTTGACGTTGACCGAGCTGAGCCTCAAATTGGGCCAATGTGGGTTGCCATTCTGAGTGCTGACTGTCAATCACTTCTCCTTGACCATATAGCCGGAGAATCAGCGGACGATCAGAAAAGCTGCAAAACATAATCGTCATGCGACCGTTTTCGCGGAGGTGCGCGGCGGATTCATTGCCGCTACCTGTGAGATCCAGGTAGGCAACGGTCTGGTCATCCAGACAGCGAAAGGTGTCGATTCCTTTTGGCGAAAGATTAATGCGCCCTTCTGTGGGAGCTGTCGCGGTAAAGAAGACATGTTGTTCATGAATGAAGGAACGCAGTGTATCGTCCAGGTGTGAATAAAATTTCGCCATTGAAAGATCTCGATGAATGTATAGCTATACG
This sequence comes from Leptolyngbyaceae cyanobacterium, assembly GCA_035285885.1. Classification (GTDB taxonomy): domain Bacteria; phylum Cyanobacteriota; class Cyanobacteriia; order CAKZMO01; family CAKZMO01; genus JBCCWF01. Next base: position 501 of record JAYKJC010000519.1, read on the forward strand.
CTGTTTCGTTAAAACATCAGAGCAGCCTGCACACCCAACTATCCCTAAATCTTACGAACGACTCTAGGGAAGAAATCGGTCGAGTGCGGCTTTTAGGGCTTCAATTTCTTCGTTGATGTTGCCTTCAGCGGCGGCTCGCCCCACACATTCAGTCAAGTGTTCGTCAAGAATAACTCGTGCTACCCGGTTGAGCGCTCCTCGCACGGCTGCGATTTGCACGAGCACATCTGGACAGGGGCGACCCTCTTGAACCATCGATTTGACGCCTCGAATATGGCCTTCGATACGAGACAGCCGATTGACAATCAGTCGAAGCGACTCAGCTGAATGAACATGCCCGTGTCCATGTGAATGAGGTTCGTGATGAACGTGATGACCATCGTCATCGATCCGCCGTGAGTGAGGGTGGGTGTGTTGTTGAGTGAAGGGCAATGAGTGAGACGTCGGTAACTGATCAGACGTAGTCATAGTGCGTATGAGCATCCCAGTTTTTGATTACTCATCATCGTATCGTAGTGCTCTAGAGCACGACTTACGCCATTGGATCAATCACTGCGGCCCTATGAGTGATGATCCATTACACTTATTCTCGTCTCATCATAGATAAATAGCTTGGGCTCAAAATTCAGCAAAATGGCCTGAAGCTCCCAAAATTCAAGAAATTGACTGTGGTACATCCCCTATCCAGCTTGAGTCCCATGGAAAATTATTTCTACGGACTTAAAAAATGAGAAGGCGATCGCCCTTCTTGAATGCTGGTGCAGCACTGGGCGATCGCCGTTCTGAGCTTTATCTTCTTTTCAGGCTTTTGTGATACTTTCACGCAAGTCCCTTACTTCTCGCGGATGTAGTCGTAGATTTTCACATACTCATCCCCAGGAAGATTCCACGAATAGTCATATTGCATGCCTTGGAGGGCGAGTTGTTTGAACAACTGAGGGTTTTCGTACCACAGATCAAACGCCCGCCCTAATGCGGTCTCGAGGGCATAGTTGTCTTTGTCATAAAAGACGAAACCGTTGCGCTCTTCTGGCGGGTGATTGTGGTCATAATCCCAGTCAAAGACCGTATCCACGAGGCCACCGATACCGCGAACGACAGGCACCGTCCCGTACTTCAAGCCGATCATTTGCGTCAGTCCACATGGCTCAAAATTGCTGGGCACCACGATGATGTCTGCACCCGCGTAGATCAGGTGGGACAGTTCTTCGTTGAAGCCAAGCTCCAGATGACAATCGGGGTTGCTATCGAGATGGAGCTTCTCATGCCAGAAATGATCATTAATGGCTTTGCCCGTGGCTGATCCCAGCAAGACAAACTGGGCACTGCGGCTGAGGGAGTAATACATTGCGTGATGGACGAGGTGGACTCCCTTTTGCTCATCGAGACGCCCGATAAAGGCAACCAGAGGCTTATTGGGTGCGTGAGCCAGGCCGAGGCGATCGCGCAGCGCTTTCTTGTTAAGAGCTTTGTCTTCAAAGTTCTCTTCAGAATAGTTTGCGGGAATCTGCGAATCAGTAACGGGATTCCAGAAGGTGTAGTCAATCCCGTTTAACACCCCTTGGAATTTGTGCTGGTTGAGGTGCAGCGTGTGGCCTAAGCCGTATCCGTCTGTTCCGTGGTGGGCTTCCCAGGCATGGTTGGGAGATACAGTTGTGACGGCGTTGGAATAGACGATTCCAGCTTTCATGAAGTTGAGCGCAAAGGGATTGAAATTGTCGCGGAGGCGATCGTAGTGGAAATAATATTCCTCACGGTTCAGTCCGGTCGCCCACAGATGCTCGACACCACCCATGCCCTGGTGCTTGAAGTTATGAATCGTATAGCAGACACGCTCATGGCCCATGCCGTTGTACTTGTAGATCTCATAGAGAATGACGGGGAGCAGCCCGGTTTGCCAGTCATGACAATGAATCACATCGGGATGCTTGTTGCTCTGTTGTAAAAACTCTAGGGCTGCTTTGCAGAAAAAGGCAAACCGCATGTTGTCATCATTGAACCCGTAGTAGCTTCCTCGATGGAAAAAGTTATCTTGTGAGTGCGGCTCGATGAAGAAACAGAGTCGTCCATGAACCCAACCGCAGTAAACCGAGCAGTGAATGGTTCCGCCGCACCAGGGCACGAGCAGATTCTTGTAGGCATCATGCAATCCCCAAATATGGTCATACCGCATGCAGTCATACATGGGCAGAATGAGTTCGACTGTATGCCCTCGAATCTCAAGCTCACGACTCAGGCCGTACACGACATCGCCTAAACCGCCTGCCTTAATGACAGGAGCGCATTCTGAGGCAACTTGCACGATGTACATTATTTATCCTCGCTTCATAAAACTTTATTTGTATGTTTCCATTGATTATCGAAAAGTGATCGTTTTGGCAAGGGTA
>JAYKJC010000520.1:0-3254 GCA_035285885.1 Leptolyngbyaceae cyanobacterium
TAGTCAATCTGAGATCCATGGGCGATCGCCCGTTGGGGGAGGGCGATCGCCACCCCCCCCATCACGGCTAACAACACATGCTGCGTGCTTGGATGATTCATCCACGTGCGTTTCATTTCTCTTGCCATGCGTTCTCCCGTCATGCGTTCTCCCGTCATGCGTCGGTATCTTCTCCGTTTATCGGAGCGGATGACCCGCTAACTCAACACTAATCTCTGAATTCGGAGAATTTTCTAAATTCAAGAAAATCTCTAAAGTTCAGGCTCTAAGCTTTAGGCTCTAAAGTTCACGTCTTGTTCAACTTCAAGGAGTTGTGCAGCCAACTACCTGAGATAAACGCGAACTTCCTAAGTAGGTAGGCTGAATCTTCTGTAGGATGGGTTGGCGATAGCATAACCCATGCTGGCGTTGGGTTTCGTTCCTCAACCACAACCTACGCCATCTACCGCTTAATAACGCCCACCTACTTACGAAGGAGTTCCTTCGACTTGAGAACAGTGACCTTCACCCACATGGGCAAGCCCAGAAACAGTTTTTTCCAATAGAGCATAGTCTTCTGCTGAGAGCTGCTCTTCCAGGGTGGCCATATCAACATCAAGCTGACCGTCAGAAGCCAATGCGGCAAGGGGCTCAAAGCCTAATGCTCCAGTATTAATCGAGTCATCGGCTGGCGCATCGCCATCGCCAAAAATATGGTCGAAGTGGAACGTTGCCTCAACATCAGAGGTGTCTCCAGCCGTTAGAATGCCTTTGCGTTCATCTCCGACAAATTCACCGCACGCATAGGTGTAAACCGGATCAAGCCGAATGTTAAAGTTAACGGTCTCACCATCCTTTTGCGCCGCACCCACTAGCATTAGCGTACTGCCTGCCGCAGGGCCATCTTCCGCAGGGGCCATCTTCCAGGACAGAGCATTATATTGTCCGGCAGGCGCAGAGACAGTACCCAGGAGAATCGGTTCTGCACTGTCATCCCCTTCAGCCAGATCGACGGTGACGTTCTGACCCAGGGCAGCTGTGGTTTGAGCCTTCAACTCGTCGGAGGTGTCTGGATCGAACGGTGGATCGGTTTGATAGGCCGTTACGTCTACCAGATTCACATAGAGATGATCGAAGGCAATGTTCCAGCCATCTTTAGAAACAAAACCCTGACGCACAAAATCTTCTCCATTTGCCCGCAGTTCGAGCGTGCCAACGTCATCCGATTCAGCTTCAGCTTCAGCGGTGGCGTCAGTCGCAGACTCTTCCGTTGGAGTCGTTTCTGCTTGAGGCTCATCCGGTGCAGCGCAGGCTCCGACCACCCCTGAGGCGATGATAGAAAGGCTGATAGCAGCAATAAACTGATGTTTCATGGCTGTAGTAGAGTCCTTTTAATGAATAACTAACGTGTTCGACAGCTTCACTGGCAGCTTGATGAACAAATTGATAGAAGGCGAGGATGTAGGGTTCAAGCCTCCGAACAAAGCCTGATGATGCAGAGTTGCTTTAGACGCTGGATGACTTTTGACGCAACACCCTCTACGGCTCATAGAACTGCACATTCTCTTGAAACGCAATCCTCTACGGGGGGATGCACGGTCGAGAAAATGTCGTCTATTCAAGAAATATAAAGAGCTGTAGCGAATCAGTTGTTTTTTAAAGAACGTATCCCCTGAATCCATCAATGCTTCTGCCCGTTACTCAGTAGGTACACCCCTCCCTGGGGGATAGCCGCAACAGATCCGTAATACATCTGGTGTAATATGACGAGCAATTTCCCTACAAGTACGCTATATTTTGTTTACTCTCGTGGTGACTGAGTGCAGATAAAGGCATCGCCTTTGCTGCGTGGTTTTCTGGGGTGGGCGATCGCCCATTTCAACAAAAGTCAGCGTAGAATAATCGCAAGTCAATACAAAATTACTATTCTCCTCTCTCTTGGCTTGCTCCATCTATCATGTGCCTCCCCAAACGCTCGCTAGAGCTTTTGGAATAAACCCCAGGCGGGTTTTCAAATAGGGTCTAAGTGCATCTTTTCCATCCGCTGTGCTTGCCTATCTAGAGCACATCGTCAACGCACACCTACTGTTAGTGACTTATGGTTTCTCAGCTAGAAAAGCCTCTCCTCGATTCAAAATCCAGGTTCCCCCATTTGGTTGAAGGTCTTGTTCAAGTGTTTACGTGCTCCCATCGCAGTTTTTTCACAACTGTAATGGCTCAAGCGCTCCGCGTTGCCGGACAGGGCAATCCTGTCTTAGTCATCCAGTTCTTAAAAGGAGGGATTGCTCAGGGTTGTGGTAATCCAGTCCAACTCGGACAACACCTCGACTGGCTCCGATGCGACGTGCCTCGCTGTATTGATACTCCCCATTTAGAAGAGAACGAAGCCTCGGTGCTGCTTGAGCTGTGGAGCTACACCCAAGATATGGTGCGCCAGGGAAAATATTCTCTCGTTGTCTTGGATGAACTGAGCCTGGCCATTAAGTTTGGACTGATTAAAGAGCAAGAAGTGCTCGATCTTCTCCGCCACCGTCCCAAGCACGTCGATGTCATCTTAACGGGGCCAGACATGCCAACCTCGCTTATCGACATTGCCGATCAGGTCACAGAACTGCGTCGGAACCGTTTCGCTTGAGAGATCTTCCCCTGAGACACGTTCACCTGAAATTGTTTGCGCACTGTTGAATCGCGTGTCGAATTTTATCTGGGTTGCCCCACCTCGTTTTCGTCCACTCTTGTTCTCATCTACTCATTACTAATCACGTATTCCCATAGGACAGCATCATGATTAAAAACGACGCTTGGATTGCTCGCATGGCAGAACAGGGAATGATCGCACCGTTCGAACCCGCCCTCATCCGGCAGGTTGACTCGGGTACGGTCACCTCAATGCGACCTGTCATTAGCTATGGGTTGTCGTCCTATGGGTATGATCTCCGCCTCTCGCCTGCTGAGTTTCGCATTTTCCGCCACATTCCAGGCAAGGTCGTCGATCCCAAGCACTTCAACCCAGATAATTTAGAATCAACTGCTCTCCACTCAGACGACAGCGGCGAGTTTTTCATTCTCCCCGCCCATTCCTACGGACTCGGAGTCGCCCTGGAGCGAATTGCGCTCCCAGACAACATCACCGTCATTTGCATTGGCAAAAGCACCTATGCCCGCTGTGGCATTATCGCCAATCTGACACCCGCTGAAGCCGCATGGCGTGGGCACTTAACGCTAGAATTCTCGAACTCTTCCAGTGCCGACTGTCGCATCTACGCCAACGAAGG
>JAYKJC010000521.1:0-7082 GCA_035285885.1 Leptolyngbyaceae cyanobacterium
TCGGCAACTCAATATTCTCTAACTGGGCACCAAACACCAAACATTCCAACAACGAATTACTGGCTAAACGGTTTGCTCCGTGGACGCCTGTACTCGCCGTTTCACCGACGGCATAGAGACCCGAGACCGTACTTTGGCTCATCAAGTCAACGGCAATACCGCCCATCCAGTAATGGGCCGCAGGTGCCACAGGCACGGGCTCCTGAAACACATCAATGCCCCAGCGTTTGCACACCTCAATGATATTGGGAAATCGATGTCGCACGGTCTCTGGATTGATGCACCGCATATCTAACCAGACATGACTGCACTCAGGTGCATGACTGGATGAATGGGCCGCTCCAGTCTTCTTCAAATAGTTAAATATGGCTCGACTCACAACATCTCTCGGCGCAAGTTCTCCATCAGGATGATAATCAAACGCGAAACGACGCCCTTCTTCATCCACTAAGTGAGCCCCTTCTCCACGCACCGCCTCACTAATTAAGAAGCGGGGGGCACCCGCCTTCGTCAATGCCGTGGGATGAAACTGAACGAATTCTAAATCTCGTAAAACTGCACCTGCGCGCCAAGCGATCGCCACTCCATCACCTGTACTTACAGTAGGATTTGTCGTTTGGGCAAAGACTTGCCCTCCTCCCCCAGTGGCTAGAACAACGGCTTGAGACGCAATCCATGCAATTCGACCCTGGTGCAAAACGCAAACGCCCTGGCACGTCTTCTGATCAGCAGACAGCCAAACATCAAAAACAATCGTTTCGTCAAAAATATCGACGTTCGATCGCTGCCTGACTTGTTGAATGAGAGTTGAAATAATCGCGCGCCCGGTCGTATCGGCAGCGTGAAGAACGCGCCTGCGGGAGTGAGCTGCTTCCAACGTCAGGGCAAGCTGGTCTCCTGTCCGATCAAAAGCGACACCCAATGAGACGAGGGATTGAATGCAGTCTGCGGCATGGGTGGCCAAGTACTCCACGGCTTCAATGTCACAGAGCCCCGCTCCAGCCTTCAACGTATCGTCGATATGGAATTTGGGTGAGTCATTGGGGGCGATCGCCGCCGCAATACCACCCTGAGCCCAGTCACTCGCCGATTGATCCACCATATCCTTTGTAATGAGGGCAATACGAAGATGATTCGGCAATCGCAAGGCCGCATATAATCCTGCCGCTCCAGCACCTACAACAAGGACATCGTATCGATTTTCAAGTAAAGGATATTGATTCACACTCAATCGCAAGGTACCTAACTAGATGTATAGATGTATAAAAGGGTAATGGCAAATGGGTCACTACCTGGGCACATGAACACAATCGGATGCTCAAAGGGAGTGGCCTATGTAAGGATATTTGGACTACGTCCGCACGCCCAAATATCCTTACACTTTGAAGGGCTATCAAGAATCTGTGTAAGAAGAATCTGAGTGTAGCGCACGTTCTATTGAGAAGAAATGATTAGAAGAAATGATATTTAACCCAGACGATTGGCTGGAAATTGGCAAAATCGTTGCACCACAAGGACTACGTGGCGAAATTCGAATCTATCCAAGCACGGATTTTCCTGAACGGTTCCTCACCCCTGGCGAACGATGGCTTTTAAAGCCAGGCAGTCCCAACATTGAAGCTGTCCAACTGACAAAGGGCCGACTCCTCGAAGGAAAAGGCGTGTATGTCATTACGCTAAAGGGCATTACTACCCGAGAGCAAGCCGAGCAGCTCCGCAACAGCCGCCTATGGGTTCCTGAGGGCGATCGCCCCCCCCTCGAAGAAGGAGAATTTCACGTTGCAGACCTGATCGGGCTCAGCGTCTATCATCAGACGACCGGAGATTACATCGGGGAGGTGATCGATGTTCTCTCCGCAGGAAACGACATTCTTGAGGTTCGACAGCCGACAGACTCATCGGAGTCGACCTCCACCGATAAACAGCCAAAGCCGCAGTCAACCACGCCTGATCCAACAAAACCCACGCAAAAATCACCTAAAAAATCAAAATCAATCTTGATTCCATTTGTCTATGACATTGCTCCTGTCGTCGATTTGCATCGTCAACGCATCGAAGTTCTGCCTCCTAAAGGGCTCATCGATTTATAAGGTCAACATCCGAGAGTCCCATCCAACTGTTCCATCCGACCGTCGCAATTAAGGCAATGAGGACGTACAGGGAACATAAATCCCAAACATCCCAAAGAGAGACGGCGGGTGCAGCCCCTCTCTCTGGGATTATATTGTCTTGCAAGTCCCATAATTGACCAGCAATTCTCATTATGGAAGTTCAGGGGACAAGTGAGCGTCGATAGGGCGCGAAGTCTTTCAAAATGAGAATTGCTGATAATTGACAGCGGCAGTAGCGTGACTTCATCTGATATGCGATGCTATAGTTATAAATCTGAGATAATCTCATCGAGCTAGTTTACTGCGCTGAGTGGGTTTAGCTTCCCAAGATGATAGGCTGCTGTTTTGGTACCTCCGTCTGGGGTAAATGTTTAAGCTAAGTCTGCCTCGGAAATGACCCATCGATGATGTGTATTATCCCAGTCCCACAGTTTTTAGAGAGGTTTGTTATCTAGCATGATCAAGTTGCGGCTGAAGCGATACGGAAAAAAGAGAGAAGCTAGCTATCGAATCGTAGCCATGAATAGCCGCGATCGCCGTGATGGTCGTCCCCTCGAGGAGCTAGGATTCTACAATCCACGCACGGATGAGACCCGATTAGACGTACCTGCGATTGTAAAACGTTTGAAAAATGGCGCACAGCCAACTGACACCGTTCGCAGCATTTTGCAAAAGGCAAATGTGTTTGAACAGGTTAAAGCGGCAGAATAATCGATCGTGACGTTAACAGTTAGCCAACCGTGACCTCAATTGCTCCCGACTCCAGTCATTCTGAACAGACCCCAGCAGCTCCTGTCGATCAACCCGACTATTTGGAGCTGATTCGGTTTTTATGTCATCCATTTCTTGACTCACCCGAGTCTCTTCGCATTGACTGTGAGCACTCGGTTCGAACCAATCGTATCCTCGTTCGGTTAGCGATTGAAGGTGAGGACAAGGGGCGAGTGTTCGGGCGAGGTGGACGGAATCTTCAAGCGATTCGGACCGTATTTCAGGCTGTTGCAGGGTTGTACAACCAAAATGCAAGCCTGGAAGTTTTTGGCAGTCAATCGTCGGGCGATCGCCCCTCCAGTTCAGAAAATCCGAGAGGCAACCGTCCACCCTCTAATCGTCGCCGTCGGCCTCCTCGTCCCCATCGCTCGAAAGGTAGCGAGTAATCAGAATCTAGTTCAGGTTCTTTAGGGGAGTGTGGGTTCTGAATCACCTAATTGCCACCTTTCTCTCCACTAGGTATTTTGCTAGCAATCCCCAGCTAGCTCTCGCATATTAGTAATTAAACAGTTCCATATCGTTCATCTGGTCTTGAGCCTCATCTCTTAATCGATTCTTTAATCACTTATGTATTTGCCCAACAGCTTGCGTGTCTGTTCATGGCTCTCACGATAGATTTGTTATCTCCTGAAAATGCGATCGCCCTATCTGGAGAAAATTCAAAAAACTTAAGCCATCTCTCTGATCTAACAGGCGCAACACTCACGCTTAGAGGGCAAGACGTATATGTCTCTGGAACTGAGTCGGCCCAAGCGCAGTGTGAGCAGCTGATTAATGCATTACGTCCGTTGTGGAGCAGCGCTCAACCTGTTGATAGTGCCGATATTCAAGCGGCACGTCACGCCCTCAACACCAAGCAAGAGGAAAATCTTGAACTCCTCCACAGTGATAGTATTGCCGTCAGTCGAAAAGGGCTGAAAATTCGTGCCAAAACATTTCGCCAAAAGCGCTATGTGAATGCTATTAAAAGTCACGATTTAACCTTTTGTATTGGTCCGGCGGGAACTGGAAAAACGTTTTTAGCTGCCATTGTTGCCGTTCAGGCATTGCTCAAGAATGAAGTCGAGCGACTCATTCTCACACGTCCAGCTGTCGAGGCGGGTGAAAAGCTGGGCTTTTTGCCTGGAGACTTGCAGCAGAAGGTCAATCCCTATCTAAGACCTCTATACGATGCGATTTATGAGGTTCTGGATGCGGAAAAAATTCCGACCTATCTTGAGCGGGGCATTATCGAAGTGGCTCCTCTGGCCTACATGCGGGGACGCACCTTAAACGATGCCTTCATCATTCTTGATGAAGCCCAGAACACTACCTCTGCACAGATGAAAATGATGCTGACCCGGTTGGGCAGTCGCTCTCGCATGGTAGTTACAGGAGATGTCACTCAGACCGACTTACCCCGCTATCAAGAGTCGGGGTTAGCGATGGCTGAAAAAATTCTCAAGAATGTCAAAGGCATCGCTTTCTGTGAACTGACTAAAAGTGACGTGGTTCGTCATCCTCTCGTTCAACGGATTGTCGAAGCCTACGAACAGTCGGGACACTAATTTTTTACCAAAGACTATTCCCGTCACAGAATAGAGCTTGCGCGTGGATGCAAAACAGCACACTCAGAACTTTGGATCCCGACTGGGATCCTGCCTTCAGTGACGCAAAACCAGCAATTCTCATTTTGAAGGACTTCGCGCCCTGTCGGCGCTCACTTGTATAAGTTCAGAGGACAAAACGGTCGCCGCAAGCGAGTAATTGTTTAGCGTATTCCTTGTTCCCAGTGTCTCGCTGGGAATGCCCGCGAGAGCCTCTGGCTCCTGTTCGAATTGGAGCCACAGGCTCCCGCAGCGGTTCCCTGCCAGAGTCAGGGAACCAGAAATTAGAGAACGCTAAACACATACGCAAGCGACCGTTTTGTCCTCTGAACTTCCATAATAAGAACTGCTGGCAAAACTCACGTGTTGAAAAAAATTCCGTTCTACGAAAAATGGGTGAGAGACATGTCTCTCACCCAAACTTCATCAGTTTTCGAAGTATACACTCGGTAACGTGCGTCTCCTGAACTTGTATGCCCCGTCAATGCGACCCATCAACATGTGACTCATCAAACAGGGCAACGTAGTCAAACAAAGCTGGGTGGAGAACGAACTTACTGTTGCCGACTAAGGAACTCGTTGATTTGTCCCAGTGCCGCTCTGAAAATATTGAACCCAGCCCAGCTTGCAGCCAAAATGACAGGCAACAAAACAACAACGATACGCCAGTCCATGTCAACTAATCTCCTTTTGAAAATCTATAAATTCTTCTCATATATCTCTATTGTGCGTTGAAGGGGGACAATTTTCTAGTCTTTATCCATAATTTTTCGTGAGTGATCCCCACCTGAATCTGCTCATTAGAGATACCGATGGAGGCCAACCAGGCACAGAAGAACTAGGGTTTCACTCATTTCTACAACTGCGCCATAGGTGTCACCTGTGTGCCCTCCCAGTTTGGAGTCAAACCAGTATCCCGTAGCGATGGCGATCGCCCCTCCCACCAGAAATAATGCGCCAATGGGAACCGTCAGCGTTGGCTCGCTCATCATCCAGAGAACGTGCAGACCCAGGAGTACACCCAGTGATGGGAGACAGGCCCACATCGACGGCAATGCGTGTTTGTGAAACGCTCCTTTCCCAGTCGGCTTGAGGTAGGGATAACGGGCGATCGCCACCTGTTGGCCCCACCGTCCCCAGCTTGCTGCGAGCACAATCGCCCATCCTCGACTGAGCGAGAGATCGGATAGGGCAACGATTTTAAGGATCACGATAGAAACCGCCATCATCACCCCAAAGGCTCCGGTGCGACTATCCGCCATCACTTCCAGGCGACGTTCCGGGTTCATCACGGCCAGTCCATCGGCAGCATCCATCGCACCATCCAGGTGCAGTCCTCCGGTGATGAGGATCCACATCACGACCAACACAGCACTTGCGGTGAGAGCTGGCACATTCATCAGCTCCAGACCCGCGTCGAGTAGCCAGAGGATGCCCCCGATCAGAAGACCCACAGCGGGAGCCAATCGAGACACATATTGAAACGAGGGAGCCAACCCCTGAGGAACAGGCAAAACCGTGTAGAAGGCGATCGCCCCCAGTCCACACTTCCACCATGCACAAAGCAATTGCATCATCTCGATTCCAAGCCAATGACAACACTGAACCGTACTAAGCTGTACGGAACTGTTCTGAACACTCCCCATCCGTATCGTTCAGGAACTAACCAGAACTGACCAGAACCGACGAAGAGCTTTTGGTCGCATTCTGCGTATAGCACGCAATCCGCATCAGCCCTGGCGCAGAAATTCAGTACATTCCGCTAAGGAATTATATGGAACAGTGCGATAGCTTGAGTTTGGAGCGAGCGAAAAGGCACATATTCTCGTATGTAAAACAGCGAACGACTCCTGTATTCCCCTGCTCTCCTCATCATTAATGTTGGAAAGTCAGGCAGTGATTAGGTGCTACAGCTCCAATAGCGGCTCCCATATACGTATACTTGCTGATTACCCGCGAGTTTATGTACAGTTTAAGCAGTTCCAATAGAATGCTGCTATTTTCTAATCTAAATCTCTGTTAGTGTCTTAGCTATAGGTCATCGGTATATATGAGTTACTTGACATCCTCTGGAGAAATGAACCTGCCAGCCCCTTGTATTGTTGATAACGGAATCGTTGTTAATCGTCAGGATATTCAGCGATTGCTTTCGGATTTGGGGCATGTTCACTATCGTTACTCCCATGCGGATGCACTCATTTCCGAAGGAGAGGGGCATATTCTAGAAGTATTTACAGATGCGTCTCAAGCCACTCTCGTAACCAATGCCAGCCTTTACATCAATGTTTGTAGTTTCGATTATCTTGAGCTAGCACGCTCTGCGGATGGAGAAACGGTATTTAAGCTCATTCAAGATAGTCAAACGCTTTGCTTAAAACCCCTTTCAAATCCTCTGAAACGACGAGGGGAGCGGTTTATTGATTCAGCGACGATCGAAGCTATGGTTGCTGAAGTCCTGTCCGCCAACATTGATATGCGCTTAGATAGCGGCGATACGCTGTCATTCTGATATGTGTGCCGTATTAAGAAATAAGATCTCAGACATAGGGGTGGTCGGCCCAGCCCGCCACTTGTTTAGCGTATTACTTGTTCCCAGCGTCTCGCTGGGAATGCC
>JAYKJC010000522.1:0-5228 GCA_035285885.1 Leptolyngbyaceae cyanobacterium
AACCACTATCATTTTCTGGTGTACCTTCGAGGAGACACTCTGTCTGAAAAGATGGGGGTGTTGTCATTGTCATATACGAAGGCCATCAACAAACGGCTGAATCGATGTGGCTCGTTGTTTCAAGGACCATTTCAGGCGATTCATGTCGAGCAAGAAACCTATTTGATAAACCTATCTCGATACATCCATCTCACTCCTGTGAAAGCAGGGTTGGTCGAGAAGCCCGAAGATTGGGAATTTTCGAGCTATCAGGAGTATGTGGAGATGCGGCGGGGGACATTGCCAGAGTTTGGGGAGGTGCGGGGGCAAATTGGCACTGCAAAGGAATATCGAGCGTTTGTTGAGGCAGATGATCAGTTGCAGTCGGCGGTTAAGCATCTCATGTTCGATGAGTAAAGATTCCAGAGGTTCAGACTCCCAGGGGTTCAGATCCCAGGGTTCTTGAAGAACCCTGGGATCTCAGGAAGAACCATACACAACTCGAAACCCGTTGTAAGGGTTGAGGAGGCCGGGGACGTTACGGTAACGGAACGCAGAGCGGCAGTAGGCTGGGTGGTTATACCAGGAACCGCCCCGCAGCAGCCTGTAGCGATCGTCACCACCAGTCATCCAGGCACGACCATCATCAGGGGCATTTTCATAGCTAGGGTGCCAGTGATCTAAACACCATTCCCAAACGTTGCCGTGCATGTCTGACAGTCCGAAGCTATTGACCACGCCAAAACTACCGACATCCGTGGTAGCGTTGCGATAGTCACCTGTTTCACCAGAGCCATAGGTGTAGGTGCCTTTGTAGTTGGCGATCGCCGTATTCAATGTCTCACCAAAATGAAACGGCGTAATCGTTCCAGCACGGCAGGCATATTCCCACTCGGCTTCGGAGGGTAGGCGATAGTCTTTTCCGGTTAATTTGGAGAGGCGAGCGCAAAACTCTACCGCGTCGTACCAGGAAACGCATTCAACCGGGCGATTGTCACCTTTGAACTGGGCTGGGTCAGGATTGAGGTTGCGGTTGATGGCAGGTTGGGTAGCGATCGCCCGCCACTGGGCCTGGGTAATCGGAAATTGGCTCATCCCAAACCCCTGGACGGAAACCCGATGCTGCATTTCCACATCCAATCCTTCTGTTTCAGGAAATGCCCTCGAATAAACATCTCGCCCTTCTTCATCCGATGGTGACCCCATGAGAAATTCCCCTGCGGGAATGGCAACCAAATCCAGGGTGAGGTCTGGGGCTAATTCTTCTTTCCAGGCGGGAATTTGCTTGACCTGAGCTGTCGCTTGTCGTTCTTTTAGCTCCACAATCAGCATGGGCACAGGCTCTCCGCTGGGGGCACCAATCAGGCTAAGGGCACGGGCAGCTCCCATCCGGAGCAAAATCGGTTGAGCCTCGTTTTCCAGAATATCCAGCAGTTCTGGCTTGCCCGCCTTCATGACTCCCAGCGATTCGGCAACCATGCGACGGACTGCCAGATCCTCTTCAGGGTTGGTCAATATCCTCAACAGAGACTCACTACCAATGCATAGTTTTCCTAACGCTTGGGCGGCAGCCTGTCGAGCAACAGGAGTTTGACTCCGATTTTCCAGCATTCCAATCAAGTTGGGTTCGGCAATTCTGGCGGCGATTTCTCCCCTTCGGCCCAACTTTTCAGCCGCGTCCAGACGAAATTCTAAGTCTGGGTCAGAGAGTTGAAAGGCTAATTGACGAATGCGCCGAACTTCTTGAGCATGACGCAGTTCTTCTAATGGGATGTTGGCTTTGCGAGCTAGGCGATCGGGTAAGTCATCTGGAATGCGAGGATCGTTGGCATCATCTTTGCACCAATCACGCACTGCCAACAAAAAGCCCTGAATGATTTCTGGGTTTTCATTCACCTTCTGGTCGATTGTCGAAAAAAAATCTTCCCATGCGGTTTCTGGGTTTTCGTCCTGACATTTCTGCTGAACCAGATAATAGGCAGCCAAGTACTCTGCCAGTGGATCAAGAATAATGCGGGTGTAGAGTTGATCGCGAGGTTGCAAAAAATGGATGCTCTCTTCCAGATATCGCAGACGATCACTGGCAATATCCTTAGCCCCATATTTTTGAGTAAGAACCGCGATCGCTACTTCCTTTGTAATAGATTGTGGTCGATAGGTTTGTCTCAGGCATTCCCAGGCGACAACTGTAGCATCTTTCCATACCTCCAGGTCGTCTCGTTTGCCTGTAATCTGATTGAGTTGCTTCAGGTAGCGAAGCATAAGTTTGGGCACGGAATCAGGGATAAGCTCACCGCTTCCTTGCCCCCACTCCTTCACGCAGAAGTCAATAAAGAGCCGTGCCAATAGCACCGTGATATTGCGCTCCCCAGCCATTCGCTGGAGGCGATTGCGAATTTCATCGTATTCGTAATCTGCAAACCGATCATTCGGGTACTTCTTCTTCAGGTAGACAGAGATAAATGGAATTAGACTGTTGGCATTAAATTGTCGCGGCTCGAGTAATGTTTTAGAAACACCACCCAGCGATTCGTTGATACGAGATGTGATCACCAGTGCCTTCGCAGGAAACTCTGCCAACTCTGGAGTAATCTTCTTACGAGTTGCTTCGCTCATCTCCGATAGGTGATCGACAATCACTAGCACTCGTTGGCGATACAGTAGCTTTTCTAGTAATTCGGATGAGATAGGATCTGACTGGTCAGTCAGAATATTCAGCTGTCCTCGAATGGCCTCAAACAGTGTTTTTTGATCATCCAGCTCCGTTTCTATCAGGACGGGCAACAGACGATGGGGGCACAACTTCTCTTCTATACCCCATAGAGCAATCTGGCAGGCGAGGCTAGTTTTCCCAGCTCCCCCTTCCCCTGTGATTAACAATACTGCTGATTTCTTGCTAAAGGTTTCAGATAATTTGTCACCGCTCAGGTTTTCTTCTAACTGCTGGTTGAGGTCAACAGGCAGAGCGATGTGAATCCTTCGGTCTTTAACATTGGGCAGTTCCAGGAACTCATCTTTAGCTTTTTCCCAGTGTTGGTTGACCCAGACATCAAGGACTCGGTTGCGATATTTGAGCGATCGCACCATTCCCAGTGGAATCTTCCAACTTGTCCAGGGTAGGGTGATGTCTGTCAAGGGTAGCTTCAGTAGCCACAGCGGATTGATCCATAGTACTCCCATGTAGCTGACAATCAGAACACCTGCCAGGATGACAGAAACCTGATGGTCTTGCCAGAGTTGGAGGGGGCGATCGCGCAAGGGCGGGGGCTGAGACCTTACTGTGCTTGTTGATGCCGATGTGCCCAATGTTAAAGCAGTCAAGGGAACTGAAGCCGCAGCTACAACCGCACTTCCAAGCACCCAAGTCGAAATTACCCCTGAAAGTAAAGGGAGCAAAAGACTGATTCTCATTACCAGTACAATCTAGATTCAACAGCCATGTTAAATGAAGCTCCCTTGAAACGAAAAAAATGGGGGTTGATTGATTACTTACGATACATCTCAAGCAACCACCGATTGATCGCCCCATCATCCTCTGTCTGACTCCGCCTCAACGCCTCTTCCACCTCATTCATCGCTAACCCTGGCAATATCTTTGATGCTCGAATCTCACCGCTACCGCCATTCTCAACTGCAAACGCAATCACCTTACCTGCGGCCACATTCACTACCCAATATTCCGCAACTCCTAGCCGCTCAAATAACAAACGCTTTGGCCCAAGATCATCACTCAGACTACTCGATGCAATCTCAATCACCAGTTGAGGCACCCCATAAATGTCTACATCTACAGGCTCATTCGTTCGCGGAGGAAAGTGCACCTCATTCCCCAAATAAAATGCAAGATCTGGCTGAGCATCACGGATACCCACCTTACGGAATGTGCAGTTCACATATTCTGCAATGCGAATCATCTTTAATGTCGCAAATAAGCTCACTACCTTCGACAAAATGGCATTGTCTCTAGCATGGCTTGGGCCTAAGGCTGCCATTTCAATTCGCATTTCTCCTGAGTCGTAATAGCACCATCCCGTCTCATACGTCGCGCTATCGGCTAAGACCACATACTCATCCCACGTGGCGGAAACCCACGTGTTCGTTGAGAGGTTCTGAACTGCGGGACTAGCACTGACCATAAGCTGACCAAAAATTATTCTTACATTATGGGTGCATTCAGATTTCCGTATGAAAGATGGTAGCAGGCTGAATACTTGTTTAGCGTGGCAGTAACACCGAAGATTCGAGATTTACCCCCCTTAATTCCCCCTTCGCAAGGAGGGAAATTCCTGTTCTCCTACTTGCAAAGGGGGAATTAAGGGGGGTCACGCTAAACACGTACCGGGCTGAGCCCGCCACCACCCACCACAATGCGTAAGTCCTATTGATGTGACTTTAGTATATCGAATCGATGTAAAGCTACTGACTATTCGCTTTAAGACGCCAGACTATTCGCTTTAAGACGCCAGACTATTCGCTTCAAAACGCCACGACAGCATCGTTAGTCACATAATTAACACTTATGTTGTGCAAGGGAACGTATAAGTGTTCGATTAAAACGTTCGATCGTTCCTTTGCAACCAACAGCGGTTCCTTTGCAACCAACCCCTGTTCCTTTGCACCAACATTTGGTTCCCTTACAACCAACAGCCGTTCCTTTGTGCACGCCGATCGTTGCAAAGCAACCAACAGCAATTCCTTTGCGCACGATAATCGGTGCTTTAGAACAGAAAGACGTTTCTTTGTAACGGCTGGGTGTTCCTCTCAAACACACCAATTTTGCTTGAGACACCCATGATGGATTTGGGCGATCGCCTCCACTCGTAACCCGTGCGATCGCCGTTCCTTGAGCCGAGACATCGGAAAGCACTGAACTCCATACGAATGCCTTAAACACCCATAACAACAGACCCAATCGTGCAGTTCAGCGCTTACATCACACCTGCCTCACACAACGCCCCAACGCATCACGAGAAAAACATACGGCATTTCAGAACATCTGGCGATTTGGCGACCTCGTCCGGTTGGCTAAGGTTGACTTATAAACCTAGCTTCAATCTAAAAGGAGTGTGCATATGCCTCGACAACGAAAGGCTTCCCGTGTCCTATCCGACGCCCAAAAGCGGCTGGCTAGCAGTAAGTCAATTGACGCGAATTTAGATTTTGGAAATGAAATTACCGTGAAAGGCTACCAGGAGACGATTGATACGTTGAGACAAAAACTGGATGCTTACAACGAGTTGCTGTCTCTG
>JAYKJC010000523.1:0-2806 GCA_035285885.1 Leptolyngbyaceae cyanobacterium
ACCCAACCCTTATTCCTGCAAGAGAATCATCAAGCAGCGGAGTCGTTTAACGTCCGCAGCCCGTCTTTTAAGAAGCTGAATGCTCGACTGCGCGGACTCGTCGGCAAAGCAATTCACGACTATCGCATGATTGAAGAGGGCGATCGCATTATGGTGTGCGTGTCGGGGGGCAAGGATTCTCACACAATGCTGGATCTGTTGATGCAGCTCCAGCGAAAGGCTCCCGTTCACTTTGATCTGCTGGCGGTAAACCTCGACCAAAAGCAACCCGGATTCCCTGAAGAAGTGCTGCCCCACTATTTTGAGTCCATTGGCGTTCCCTATCGCATCGAAGAAAAAGACACCTACAGCACCGTTACATCCATCATTCCAGACGGTAAGACGATGTGCGGGCTGTGTTCTCGATTGCGACGGGGCAATCTTTATCGAGTCGCCCAAGAAGAAGGAGCCACGAAGATTGCGCTGGGACACCACCGAGATGACATTGTAGAAACGCTGTTTCTCAACATGTTTCATGGTGGGAAGCTGAAGGCGATGCCCCCCAAGCTCAGAACCGATGATGGTGCCCATGTGGTGATTCGTCCTCTGGCGTATTGTTCTGAAGCGGATATTGAAGAGTATGCGATCGCCCGAAAATTCCCCATCATTCCTTGCACGCTTTGCGGCTCTCAGGAAAACTTGCAGCGAGTACAGATTAAGCAGATGCTTCAAGACTGGGAACGCGAAAATCCGGGACGCATCGACAACTTACTTCACAGCTTGCAAAACGTGGTGCCATCGCATCTTGCGGATTCTCATCTGTTTGATTTTACTGGAATATAGAAAAGCCTTTGCAGGCAAATAACCCACAAAGGCTCATTTATCTAACGCTTTTACTTAACGCTTTTTACTTAGCGTCTCTTACTTAGCGTTGCTATTTGTCACTCGCTACTGACCTAGTTTCTAAATGTCAGCGCATCCATCTGTAAATCAACCGCATTTAGATAATCTTCATCCTCTAATGCTGCTGATCTCAGATATCCGTCTTCGATACCGGCTTGAACGATGTCTCTAGCTGTGATATCCCCAGAACGGATATTGCGCGTCAGGATACTATAGCTGGGAACACCTTCTTCCTCTAATTCTCCCCGATAGGCAAGACTCACCAGGTTAAATGCCTCAGTTTCCCGAATGCTCATCATTTGAGAACTGAGCTGAGAATTGGGCTCGTTATCATACTGAGGAGACGCATCGTATGAATCTGCGAGTGCGGCAGGCGCTACCAGCCCTGTGACAAATAGAGCTGCCAAACTAGATAAAACTGAATACCTCATAAATTCCATTTATTTCTTTGCTTCATATTAAATCTAACGGTTTAGCTCTTGACTTACCTCGGACTAAAGAGAGAATTTAACTCTGAACAAATAATCAGAACATAGCGCTATGCGCACTGGGCTAAAATCCCTGGCTACAAAGGGGCTGTGGACTTCTGTCTTGGCCTATGAGCTGGGTCTTCCCCAATCTTCTGCATTTCTATACCTCACGACATAGAAGACGCTCATTCTGATGATGGAAGAATAAAACGAAGAAAAATTCTACGATGATAATCAGTTCTTGGATAAAGGAGGCTACTTAATGAGTATCGAAGAAAGAGTTGAAGCAACAGCAAAGAATATTGAAGGAAAGGTTCAAGAAACCGTTGGCGATTTGACCGGCGATTCTAAGACCGAGGCTGAAGGTCAAGCGAAGCAGGTTGAAGCATCGGCTCAACACGCAAAGGAAGATGTGAAGGATGAGCTGAAGAAAACAATCGACTAGTAAGTGAATAACAACGTTCTACGCTTCTGCGCTAGAACGTTTGAGTGGGTAGAACGCTTCTGAGAAGGGCGTTCTACCCACATTTTTATGCCCAAAATTTATAGCGCTGTGCGCATTGGGTAAGGATCACGACTTGGCAAAGCTTACGAAGAAAAGAGGGTTTTGGTTCCCTGCCTCTGGCAGGGAGCCGCTGCGGGAGCCTCTGACTCCATATTGGGCATGGGCGCATCACGCTACGCGACAGTCTTGCGGGTCGTGCTACCAGCGGCATTACCGGCGATCGCCACAGGACTGACCCTGGCTGTTGCTCGTGCCGCTGGCGAAACCGCACCGCTGATCTTTACCGCCCTCTTCGCCCAGGACTGGTCATTTGACCCCTCCAATCCGTTTGAGTCGCTGCTAAATCCGACCGCTTCGTTGTTGGTGCTGGTGTATAACTATATGGACATTTCTGCGCGGAAAGTGACAGCGCTGATCGGCCCCTCTGGCTGCGGTAAAAGCACCTTCATTCGCTGCCTCAATCGTCTCAATGATTTGATTGAAGGCTTCAACTTAGAAGGTAAGTTGTTCTACCATGACCAGGACTTATATTCCGATGAGATCGATCCGGTAGAGGTGCGTCGTCGCATTGGTATGGTGTTTTAGCAGCCCAATCCTTTCCCTAAATCGATTTACAACAATGTGGCCTATGGGGCGCGAGTCACGGGTAAGAAAAATATCAATTTAGATGAGTTGGTGGAGCGATCGCTCCAACGGGCTGCGTTGTGGGATGAGGTAAAAGATAAGCTTGACGAAAACGGACTCTCCCTTTCCGGTGGACAACAGCAGCGGCTATGCATTGCGCGGGCGATCTCCGTGGAACCCGATGTGGTATTGATGGATGAACCCGCATCGTCCCTTGACCCCATCTCAACCCTCAAGATTGAAGAACTGATTCGCGATCTGGCCGAGGAATACACAATCGTGATTGTGACCCACAACATGCAGCAGGCCAGCCGAGTGTCAGACA
>JAYKJC010000524.1:0-10501 GCA_035285885.1 Leptolyngbyaceae cyanobacterium
GTTGAACGACTCAAGCTTCCAGGTTTGGTGGGATTACTTGCCGCAGGCGTTTTATTTGGGGGCAGCGGATTAGGCTGGCTCAGTGCTGACTCTGAAGTCATGAAGCTATTCTCGGAAATCGGTAAGATTTACCTCATGTTTGTGGCCGGACTTGAAATTGACCTGGCGCTATTTCAGAAAACGCGCGATCGCTCCATTAGCTTTGGCGCGTTAACCTTTGCCATCCCCCTGTTAAGCGGAATTGCGATTGGCCTACTCTTTGACTTTGGCTGGTTAGCGGCGGTGTTGATCGGGTCGCTGCTAGCCTCTCATACGCTGTTAGCTTACCCAATCGTACAAAAGCTGGGGATTGTGGGTGATGAAGCCGTGACGGTGACCGTAGGGGCGACGATTTTCACCGACATTGGCTCCCTACTGGTACTTGCCATTTGCTTGGGGATTAGTCAGGGAGATTTCTCTACTCTCAAGTTAGTGATTTTGTTGGGGTCGCTGACGCTGTATGCGATCGCCGTTCTGGTAGGGCTCAAACAACTCGGCAGGCTCTTTTTTAGCAGAACAGGTAAAGACGAGGGAAACCAGTTTCTCTTTGTCATGCTCTCGGTATTTCTGTGCGCCCTTGTCGCCCAGCTGATTGGGGTTGAGAACATCATCGGTGCCTTCTTAGCAGGACTTGCGATTAATAGCGTGATTGGAGACGGCCCCGTTAAGGAAAAGACAGAATTTATGGGCAGCGTTCTGTTTATTCCCATGTTTTTCGTGGCCATGGGACTGTTACTCGATCTTCAGGCGTTTGGCAGTATTGTGTTGTTTATCGAGCTTCCTTTAGTGATTGTGGGTGTGTTGCTGGCGTCCAAGCTACTCGCCGCTCTTGGCGCACAGAAACTGTTTGGCTACAGTTGGGCGCAAACCTGGACCATGTGGTCACTCTCCATCCCTCAAGTTGCCGCGACATTAGCTGCTGCACTGGTGGGGTATGAAGCTGAGATTATCAACTCCCAGGTTTTCAACAGCGTTATTTTACTCATGTTGGTCACGTCAATTCTGGGGCCGTTGGTGACGGTTCGCTCAGGTAAGCAACTTGCGACTCAAGAAACATATATTGAAAAGGATGCGTTTGACTGGTTGCCGCCTCCTACGCATATTCCCGAGTCCTTCTCAGTGGTTGTTCCTGTTTACAACCCTCACACCGAGAAATGGCTGATTGAACTAGCGGCGATGGTCGCCAGCTACGAGAATGGACGGGTGATTCCGCTGGCGATCGCCCTGGCTCAGCCTCAGATGGATTCGCCTCAGTTGGGTCGGGCGATCGCCCACAGCCGTCAGCGACTGGAGATGGCAAAGACGGTGAGCGAAAACTTTGAGGTGACCCTAGAACCCAATCTCAGAATTGAATACAACGTGGCACAGGCCATCTCCCATGTGGCCCGCGAGGACAATGCCAATCTCATCATTCTCGGCATGGGGCCAAAAACCAAATTGCGATCGCAACTCTTTACCAGTATTCAAGACGATGTGATGTGGGCGGCCCATTGCCCGGTTGTCGTTGCTCGTCTGCTCGATTCACCCACGCAAATTAAGACGATACTGCTTCCTATTGAAAATCCTTCGTTGTCAGCCCTACGAACGCTACGGTTTGCCCAGGTTTTTGCGAGTTTCCACCAGGCAACTATCACCCTGATACACGTTCATCATTCACGAGCTTCAGAGGCTCATCTGAATCGATTAAAGAAACAGCTTGAAGTTCTTATAGAACGGTTGCCAGATGCCAATCGCTCAATCAATATTCAGCTCTCAGCGAGTGATAATGCGATATCGACAATTGCTAAAACTGCGCGTAGCTATGATTTGGTGATGTTGCGATTACAGCGTCGTCGAGTCGGTAATGGATTTGCGGTTGGAGCGAAGACGACACCGCTAATTGATCAGCTCAAAGGGTCTATTGTTTTGGTCGGTGAACCTCATCCTCAACGCATCACTCGCCCACTGTATTCCAATTCCCATAGCAGCTTACAACCGCATTAAGCACACAACTGTTTCTTGCTCCCAGCGTCTCGATGAGAATGCCATTTAGAGCCTCTGGCTCCCCTTTCAATTGGAGCCAGAGGCTCCGGTAACGGCTCCCTGCCAGAGGCAGGGAACCAGAAATTAGAGAACGCTAAATACATACTGCGCCCCCACAACTGTATTTAGAAGTAGTGACTGCATTGGCATCTAACCGGATATGTTCCCGTTAGGCCATCAAGGAATCGCCCCTTCGATTATTAAACGATGCGGCACAATAGACTGTAGGGCTAGGGATAGCACTCTTTCAACCGCTGATTATCGAAGGACCGATTGTGGATTTTTCATTTGCACGCCAGCAGTTTTATCACGAAGTCAATCAACCGGACGAGCACATTGATTTAGCCAAAGCAGCACTGTGCATTGCATTAGAAGAATATCCAGACATCGACGTTGAGGCTTATCTCAATGCACTAGAGACCATGGCGGAGGATGTGCGCGATCGCCTTCCTGTCGAGTCATACCCCCTGCGCATTATTCGGGTTCTCAATGACTATCTGTTTTCTGACTTGGCATTTTCGGGAAACGCGGCGCACTACTACGACCCAGACAATAGCTATTTGAATCGCGTGATTGATCGCCGCAGCGGTATTCCCATCACCCTGTCGCTGGTCTATTTAGAAATTGCTAAACGCATCGACTTCCCCATGGTTGGGGTGGGCATGCCGGGTCATTTTTTAGTTCGTCCAGACCAAGATGAACTTGAAATTTGCGTAGACCCGTTTCATCAAGGCGACATTCTTTTTGTGCAAGATTGTGAAGAGAGAATCGAGACGTTGTTTAACGGGAATGTGGCGTTTCAGCCAGAATTTTTAGCCCCGGTGTCAAACAAGCAATTTCTCGCGCGAATGTTAAGCAACCTGAAGATGATTTATCTCAACCAGGGACGCATGCGCAATGTTTTGGCTGCCATTGACCGAATCTTACTGCTGTTCCCCAATACACCTTACGAACAACGGGATCGAGGGTTGATTTATTATCAGGTGGGGCGATGGGTTGAGGCTCGGCAAGATCTGGAGAACTACCTCCTGCACCTTCCGCAAGCTCGGGATGCTGATTTGGTTAAAAAATTACTCACTCGTATCCAAACGGGCTCCCAGTCAGGTAGTTCTTGAAGGGTGAGAATCGCTCGACATGAGAGCAAAACCTTCATTTTTTCGCGAACTTTGTCAAGTCGTGTTGGGTCGCTATTGGGGAAGGTAGTAGATTTCTTCTGCCACTCGTTTGAGCCGCGCAAGTTGAGCTTTCATGTCTTGCCGGGTGAATCGCTCGGCAAAGGTGTGAAAGCCAAACCGCACGATGGGGTTAGGGATGTGGAACTCAAATCGATTAATCAGCTGTGTCCCGGTGCGATCGCCCGGCACACATTCCCACCGATCATAGCCACGAAAGAATCCGTCAAACTGCCAGACCACCAGCCCCGGTTCTCGTTCGACGACCGTGCTTCGCAGCACAGGCTCAATCAATGGCACCTGAATCACAAAGCGACTTTTCCCCCCTACCTCTGTCGTCCATTCCCCCACAGGTTCACAGCGCAAGGCAGGATTGAGCCAGCGATGCATCAGCTCTAAATCGGTAAAACAGTGCTCGACGGCTGTGGCGCTAGCGTCAATATAGATTGAGTGTTCAATGGTTTGGCGATCGCTCATCCTAATCGTTTCGTTATTTTTGATTTTGGGAACGAAAGCGTCCCTCAATGAATCCTCGCTTCTTCAGATGCTTGGTGGATCGTCCTGAGACTCGCTTTCGCCACATGCGAAAACTCGATTCTTTCATCTCACGACGCATGAGGGCAATGACTTGCTTTTCACTGAGCCCATACTGGAGGGCGATCGCCTCAAAGGGGGTGCGATCTTCCCAGGCCATTTCAATGACACGGTCAATCACATGGGAGGGTAAATCTATCTTCTTGCTCATGAATAATTGCTGAGGATGCTTTTTCCTTTTTCTCTTCTCTCTACGCTCTGCCTCTACACTCTGCCATAGAGAACTGCCAGGAATGGCAGGATTGCCGAGACTGGGAGCGACGATCCGCTCGTCAATCACTACAGCTAAAGGCTCTACAATTAATATAGCAACCCTCAATCAATGGGATTGCTGATTTTTGGTATGAACTGGTGTTTGCTGGCATCCACGCCTTAGAGGGTGTTTAAAGAGTCGCATTTGTCATTCCGAGAGGAGCGAAGCGTAACGAGGAATCTAGGCTTTGAGCCTTTACGCTGAGATGCTTCACTCCGCTATTGCTCCGTAGCGCCGATGGCGCGGCTTCGCCAACAGAATGACATCCAATACTTTTCAAGCGCCCTCTTACGCTACATCTCCTGTCCTCAATTTCACCCATCATTTTGGGAGATGTAGCGGATCTTCAAGGCTCTGATGCTTTTCTCTTTTGGGGGTAAATTCTCTGGAACTAGAGGGCGATCGCCCTTGCATCCATTTTTTTCAAATTGCTTCGCTTTTGAGCGTTTCATTCTATTTTGAGGAACCTTAACTTAAGAAAACCATGGGTTTAGATGATGGTCGCATCTTTCAAGGGGACTCCATTCGATTCAAAACTATTAGCGGGCTTAATCCTGGTGTTTTCCAGAGCTTGCATCGCTCAGCATCGTGATGCATGAGACCGTATTGCTAATTGCGCCCTGGTTGCTTTGTTATTTAGATTCCTGTTCCCTGAACCCTCTATGAACTTTCAAGCCAACATCTTGCTCGTTGACGATAACCCAGACAACTTAAGGCTTCTGGGGAAAATGCTGGAGACCCAACACTATCAGGTGCGCCGGACGGTCAGTGGAGATGCGGCATTGAGGGCGTCGCAGGTGCAGCCTCCTGATTTAATTCTGCTCGACATCAATATGCCCCAGATGAGTGGCTATGAAGTGTGTCAACGCCTGAAGTCGCATGAGCAAACGGCCCATATCCCGATTATTTTTATTAGTGCGCTTGACTTAGTGACTGACAAGCTGAAAGCCTTTGAAGTGGGGGGGGTAGACTACATCACCAAGCCGTTTCAAGAAGCAGAAGTTCTGGTGCGAGTCAAAAACCAACTGACCATTCAAGAACAGCGTCATCAACTGCTCCAGCAAAATAATCAGTTGCAGCTTGAAGTCGGTCGCCGTCAACAGGCCGAAAACGAGTTGCAAGAACTCAATCATCATCTAGCGCGGCAGGTGAAAGCACGAACCGCAGAATTAGAACTTGCCTTTGAATTTGAGGCTACGCTGAAGCGCATTACTGACCAGGTGCGAGACACGCTCGATGAAGACAAGATTTTGAGTACGGCTGTCTATGAGCTGGCACGAACCATTGGGGTTCACGCCTGCAATGCGTCGATGTACCACCTTTCAGGTCATACCGCCCACATCATTCAGGAATACACCACCCGTTCAGGGCAATACCACAAGCGATTGATTCAGATGAATGAGTTTCCTGAAATTTACGGGCCACTGATGAACAAAGAGCCGATTCAATTCTGTTCATTGCTGCCCAACGAAGATCGGGGCTCTGTGGCGACGCTGGCCTGTCCTATTTTTGATGAACAGGGGGTGATTGGAGATATTTGGCTGGCTAACCACACCTACTATGCGTTTCATGAGCAAGACATTCGGCTGGTGCAGCAGGTGGCCAATCAGTGTGCGATCGCCCTCCGTCAGGCCAAGCTCTATCAGGCGGCTCAGGCCCAAGTAGTGGAACTGGAACGCCTGAATCGCCTGAAGGATGATTTTGTCAGCACGGTGTCCCATGAGTTGCGGACGCCCCTTGCCAGCATTAAAGCCGTTTCTCAGCTTTTGGAAGCCAATCTATCAAGACTTACTCAACCAGATGTCGAACTGCTGTCGATTGTGCCTGAGAAAGTGAATCACTATTTACGCGTTCTCAGCGAAGAGTGCGATCGCGAAATTAAGTTAATCAACGACTTGCTGTACTTGTCGGGCATCGATTTTGATGACGACGTTGAAATGAACGCAACCCTGAACATTAGGCGATGGTTGCCCTATCTAGCGAAAACCTTTGAACAGCGAATTCAATCGCACAACTGTGAACTGAAGATCGATGTTCCCGATGACGTGCCTGAGTTGACGACCAATATCAGTTATCTCGAACGCATTCTGACGGAACTGATCAATAATGCCTGCAAATATACACCCTCGGGTCACTGGATTCAGGTGTCCGCTAAGGTGGAGACGGCATGGCTGCATTTCCAAATCACCAACTCAGGGGTGTCCATTGCAGAAGAGGAATTTGAACGGGTATTTGATAAGTTCTATCGCATTCCCCGGCATGATCCGTGGAAATATGGGGGCACAGGGCTCGGGCTCGCGCTCATTCGTAAATTGGCTCTGGCGATGGGAGCCTCTATTCGTGTGACGAGCGATGAGCATACCACCACCTTTACCTTGAGCGTTCCTCTTATTCGTCTTGGGACTAGCCAAAGACACTCAAGTTGAACTGTTGTGAGAGCTGCTTCAGAAAAAACATGCCTCCAGCAGAATTGCCAATGGAGTCGAGCGGTGGACTGTAGCAGGCGATCGCCCCTTCTCGGGGAAGAATCGACAAAATGGCTCCACTCACCCCAGACTTGCTCGGCAAACCCACATCGAGGGCAAACCGTGCAGAGGCTTCATAGAGACCACAGGTGGTCATCAATGCCGTCACCATCCGGCAATGATGCATGCGAACGGTTGCTCGCGGCTGAGCCAGGATCATCCCAATGGCCGCTAGCTCAGCAACCGTTCCGGCCAGGCAGCAGACTCGCTCATAGGTGTCGATCACATCGCTGATGGGGCAGTGAAGCTGTCCGGAGTCTCCTAGAAATTGGGCGATCGCCCTGTTTTGCTCATTGGGTAGCGACTTAACAGAGGCCAGGGTTTGGTGGTCAAGGGTGAAGCGGGTGCCTGCTTGCTGATTCAGCCACTGCCGAAACCGTTCGCACCGTTCTGCGCCATTGTGACCCGGAAAGAGAGAACAGAGGGCGATCGCCCCACTATTCAACATGGGATTGCGAGGAAACCCTTGATCCATCTGAAGTTGGAGTAGCGAGTTAAACGGTAAATCAGACGGTTGGGTGCCCACCGTTCGAAAGACCCAATCGTTGCCACAATACTCCAGGGCATACAGAAGCAGAAACGGCTTGACCACGCTCATGAGTGAAAACGTGACATGCAGATCGCCGACAGAAACCGATTGGCTGAGGGGCGTATCAATTTGAACAGCAAACCACCGAGGGTTGGCTTTGGCAAAACTAGGAATGTATTTCGGTAAACGCCCTGTGGTTGCGCAGGAACGACTGGCCGAGACAAATCGTTCAACATCTGGGGGGGTTATGCGTCCAAGCCGCGAGGAGAAAACATTCACAGTGGGATCTGAATGAGTGAGTTCGGTCTGCTCAAATTATTGCCAAACCAGCATAGATCATGAAACGGATTCTGCTGCAAAAATTTATCCTTTGCTTTACAGCCGAGGTGATCGAAGGGAAATTATTCCCATCCATGCAGTTGAAACCAGCCCGCTCGATTGAGCACATCCCATGAATAGTCTTGTCCCGTGGTGTAGTAGTCCACATCCTGACCTAGCCTGAGGGCGGTCATCACACTGCTCAGTCCAGCGTTGTAAGCGGCGATCGCCCCCCGCAGCAAATCCACACCTGATAGAGAGGTGTTGCTGTCCAGATAGGCGTAGCTCCGGCTCAAGACTTCATCAATCGCGTAGTCAATATTGTCTTTGGGACGACTCCACTGACCGGAGCTAATGAAGGCTTGGTGATATCGATCATCAATTTGCATCAAGCCTCTGCCGTGACCTCCGTCGCCTGTTCCTCCGGGGCCAGGAGGGCTGAGAATTCTTCCCCAGGCGGATTCCCGAGATCCGATTCCAGCAATCACCGATGCGTTTAACCACAGGTATCGAGACGCCGCCTGTTCGATATAGGGGCGATAGCTTTCAAAGTAGTAGGTCGGATTGACCGCTTCATTGAGATGGGGTTTGTAGAGTCCGTTCTCTTTCCAGATTCCGGTGCTAAAGCGACCCCCATCATCCTGCACATCGACGTAGTAGGCGGCTACAAATCCTTCTTGTTCTCGTCCATTTAACGTCAGGCGAACGCGATGCCACGCATCAAACCCGTTGAGGTAGCGATCGCCCTGCACGGTTTCAATAATCGACAGGGGCGTTCCCTGGCCAACCCGTCCCAGTTCTAGCCCCGAAAGGCTCTTATCTGAACGAATGGAAATGCGATCATCCGAGGTAATCCACACGCTCGAACTGATGACGCCTACCGTTCCGGTGCTGGGCTTCGTGGGATTTTTCGTATCATCGGGCAGCACCGGATCAGTGGGAGGGCGATCGCCCAGAATCACTGCGTTAGTCGCTTCTCCAACGATATCGACAAAATTTGAGCCCGCCGCCACAAAGCCTCGCTGATCGCCGCTCACTACCCGATACCAATCCCGGTAAACTGCATCATTTGATGAGGTGACCTGGCGCTTAATTTTGAAGGTGTCCCCTGCGGCGAAGACGCCAATCGGCGCATTGTTCAGCGTTGAAGGGGTGCTGCGAAGATTGAGAGCCGCAGAGCGCACCTGGCCCGTGGGGGAGATTTTCTCCAAACTGACATCCACCACTGCGGCTTCTTGCTTCTCATAGTATTGAACGTAGAAGTCATAGCGCCCAGTTTTGGCGGGAGTAATGATCTGGCTCCACTCGTCACTTTTGACGCTGCGGTCGATCCAGTTGTCGTTGAATTCGGTGAGAATATCGCCTGTTTTCGCATCTCGAAAGATAAACCGCATCCCATCGTCGGAGTTGCTGCTCAATCGATAGAACTTTCCAGACCTCAGGCGAACGCGCGTCCAGGCTTCCATGACGAAGTTGTCCTGTTGAATCGAGGCCGGACTACCGAAGCCGTAGTCAATGTTGAGCTGAGCTACCGTTCGTTTGTGTTTGCCCTGTGGCCCCAGATTGGCAACAGCATCGGCCTGGTTAAAATCATAGCGGCTGTAGTCGGTCAGGTTGCGGCTTGTGCGATTAAGAAAGCTGGCACTCCAGTGCTTGGGAGATGCAATTCGAGCGGGATTGCGCGTGCCCTGAGAAGATACAGCCAATTGGGGCGATCGCACGCTTAAGGAATAGGTGCTGTCTCCATCGGCTGCGGGCATAACGGTGATGTAGTAAGCCTCACTCGGGTCGAGCTTGTTGGCGGTTAGGGTCTGGGTGGAGGTTTGGGTGGAGGTTTGGGTGGAGCGGGCGATCGCCACCTGTTCCCGACGACCCAGCTTTCCATTCTGGTTTTTATCATGAAACAATGCGACCGAAGGCGGCGCTCCTCCGTAGGAAAGCTGAGCTTTAAGGCGGCTGTGTCCGTTCAAGCGCACCTGCATGACATCCGATGGATCATTGCCCCCAACGGTATTGTGAAGGGACTGGTATCGCTGATTCAGCGATATTGTTTTTGCCTGACGGGCGGTATTCCCAAAATCTTGAATGCTCATTCGGATGCTCCAGGGATCATGCGTGGTTTATCCCGCGAAGGACGTGTACAGGTGTGTCGATATCCTGTTGTCCCCAATCGTAGAGATCAGCCGTAGAATTGGGAGACTGGCCTATGCCACTGAGTTCAATGGCATAGATAACGCCAGAGCGAGTTCTGGACGATCTGTAGCGTTTCTTAATGATGTGTGAAAAGACTGTAGGGTGGGCATCGCCCACCGAAACGTGCCCAAGCTCTCCTGAAATGAATCGCTGGAGATGGCTTCGGTGGCTTGTTGTTGCTGTGAGTGTGGTCAGCTGCGTGATTGGATACCCGACACGGGCGATCGCCCTTGATCTCCTTCCCCCGCCCCCGTCCGAGGTTTCATCTCCGGCTCCAACGACGAACATCCAAACTATTTCCTGGGCATTCACCGCCAACCGCTTCCGCGATCGCGTCGGTGATGACATTACGCTGTTTTGTCCGGCTGAGGGAGTTGCCAATCGGGTGTGGGGCAGTGATGTGTATAGCGACCAGTCCTCAATCTGCACAGCGGCGGTTCATGCGGGTCTGCTCACCTTTGAGGTCGGAGGGGCGATCGCCATCCGCATTCTGCCAGGGCAAGAGTCATATGCAGGAACCACCCAGAATGACCTCACCTCCTCCAGCTTTGGTCAGTGGCCCGGAAGCTTTACCTTCGTTACACTGCGAGATGCTGTAGCAGGCGTGTTGAGCCTCCAGGGAACCCCTGGCATTCCCATTCAAATCGGAACCTGGCAATCGACGGCTGAAGCTTTTTCAAATCAGCCGAATCAACTATTTGCCCTCTACTGTCCAGCCTTTGGTGCCGTCGCTGACGTGTGGGGCAGTGATATCTATCGAGATGCCTCGTCCATTTGCACGGCGGCGGTTCACGCAGGTCGCATCACCACTCAGTCCGGAGGCACGGTTGCGTTTACCACTGTCCCTGCGATGCCC
>JAYKJC010000525.1:0-3395 GCA_035285885.1 Leptolyngbyaceae cyanobacterium
CAACGGGGAATCACCCTCTGGACGAGTGAAACCGACATCAAAAAGGGGGAAGATTTCCAAGAGGCCATCAACCGGGGTATTGAACGAGCCGACACTGTTCTTTTCTTGATGTCGCCCCACTCCCTACGCTCAGCTTATTGCCAGCAAGAAATCCGTTACGCTCAGCTTTATCACAAACGCATTATTCCAATTGTTATTGCTGACTTAGAGGAAACAGACATTCCTCTGGAGCTGCAAACGCTACAGTTTGTAGACTTTCAGGCTGTCGATTTTCAGGCTGTCGATACCGATCCATTGCTTCAGGCCAGTTTTGACAGCTTGCTCGACGTTCTAGACGACGACGCAGACTACTACCGCACCCACAAAACACTCCTCGTTCAAGCACTTCAGTGGGATCATCACGAGCGTCGCAAAGACTACCTGCTTCGAGGCAATGCCTTTGTCGATGCCGAGAACTGGCTACGAGTGAGCCATCAAACCGCCAAACAGCCGCCCCCCACTCGGTTGCACACTTCATTCATTGAGGAGAGCCGCAACGTTAATCGGTACTTTGATGCGTTCATCTCCTACGGACGGACGGATAGCCTTGAGTTTGCTACTACGCTTAGCGAGAATCTCAGCGAACAAGGCTTGAACGTCTGGTTTGACAAAACGGATATACCACTGGGCGTTGACTTTCAGCAGCAGATTAACGACGGAATCTCAAAAGCCCATAATTTCATCTTTATTCTTTCGCCCCATGCCGTCAATTCGGACTACTGTAAGCAGGAAATTGAACTGGCGCTGCGATTTCAAAAACGGATTATTCCCATCCTGCATGTAGAAACCCTTGCCTATGACCTCTGGCAATATCGAAATCCTCAAGGAACCTTGGAGGATTGGCAACAGTATCAAGATCATGGACTGCACTCGATTTTCCCGAATATGAACCCGGTCATCGGCAAGATTAACTGGGTTTATTTTCGAGAAGGACTGGATGACTATCGTCGGTCGTTGGAGAGCTTAGTCGCGCTCTTCCCCCGACACCGCACCTACGTTGAGCAACATACAACCTACCTGGTTCAAGCCCTGAACTGGCAACGACAACAGGGCAAAACAGAATATCTGCTCATTGGCGACGATCGCACGGAAGCAGAACAGTGGCTAAAAACCCAGTTTGAGGATGAGCAACCGCCCTGTCGCCCGACGGAGCTACATGCGGAGTTTATCTGCGAGAGCATTAAGAATGCCGCCAACCTGATGACCCAGGTGTTCATCAGCCATGCAGAAGTTGATCATGATGTTCGAGAAAAGGTTCGATATTCCCTAATGTGCCAGGGCATTACGGTGTGGATTAACCGCACCGACATTACCACTGGAACGGATTTTCAAGAGGAAATTAATCACGGGATTGAGGAAACGGATAACGTTGTATGGCTCATGTCTCCGGCGTCTCTCGCATCGGACTACTGTCGAGAAGAACTGGAATATGCCCTGTCCTTGAAAAAACGGATCATTCCGCTGCTGATTCATGATGTTGACATGGAGGATCTGCCCCTGGGGTTGCGATCGCTCCAGTTCATCGATTGCCGCAATTTCGACCAGTCCGATGCTTATCACCACGCCCTCAGCAAACTGCTCAAGACCCTGGATGAAGACGCGCGGTATCACCATCAGCACAAATTGCTGCTCGTTCGGGCGCTGCGCTGGAAGCAGCAAAAGTACAACCCCAGCATCTTGCTGAGGGGCGTGGAGCTGCGGCACTTCCAAAGCTGGTTTCGAGCCGCTAACCATCATTCTCACTTTCGCCCTATTCCCCTCCAGGAAGAATTTATTGCCGAAAGCGAGAAGCAGCCACCAGACACCACGCTCAACGTCTTCATTGCTTATTCGCGCTCCGATGCTGATTTTGCCCGAAAGCTCAACCAGACGCTTCAGATTCAGGGCATGACCACCTGGTTCGATCAAGAGAATATCGAATCAGGCGAAGACTTTCGCACGGAGATCTTTCGGGGCATTGAAAATTCTGAAAAC
This sequence comes from Leptolyngbyaceae cyanobacterium, assembly GCA_035285885.1. Lineage (GTDB taxonomy): Bacteria > Cyanobacteriota > Cyanobacteriia > CAKZMO01 > CAKZMO01 > JBCCWF01. The sequence goes on from JAYKJC010000525.1 coordinate 2,014, forward strand.
TTCGTGTTCATTATTTCGCCCAGTTCAGTGGTCTCTTCGTTTTGCAATGAAGAAGTGGATTACGCGAAACGCTTGAACAAGCGCATGGTCACCGTTCTCTATCGAGAAGTGTCGGTTGCGCTGTTGCCTCCAGCTTTGGCCGATATCCAGTGGATTGATTTCCGGCGACATGGCGGTGATTTTCTCGACCGCTTTGGAGAACTGCTGCGCACCCTGGCCAGCGATCCCAGTTATGTGCGGATGCACACTCGATTACTGGTGCGATCGCGCGAGTGGCATGATGCCGACCGTGATGATAGCTATCTCATGCGAGGGCGAGATCTGGAGCAGGCGATCGCCTGGGCAACAACCGCCGACACCCGAGAACCTCGTCCCACCCCTCTCCAGAGAGAATACATCGAAGCCAGTCGAGCCTTACCCCTACGCCGCATCAAGCCTCGCACAGTCGTTTTTTCTAGTTTGGCCGTGACGCTTGTGTTGGCGATCGCCCGCTTCTTTGGCCTGACCGAAGGTTTAGAACTTCTGGCCTACGATCATCTCCTGCGTCTGCGCGGGAATGAAGATCAGGACACTCGCCTCACTCTTGTCACTGTAGATTCCCAAAGCAATCGTGATCTGCGAAACCGCATGATCGCGGGGGAATACGATGACTACGAACGGGGCTATGGCACCATTCCCGAAGGTGCGCTGGCCAACGTACTCGCAACCCTACAGCAGTACAGCCCTCGACTCATCGCCCTCGATTTCTATCGCGATTTTGAAGCCGATCCTCAATTGGCCGCGCAAATGCGTCAGATGCCCAACCTGATTGGGGCATGTAAGCACGCTGCCACCGATGAGAACGGAAATCTGGTCGAAGGCTATACGCCGTCACCAGAACTCGACATGCAAAAGATTGGCTCTACAGATTTGGTCGATGACGGGGGCAAATTTGTCCGGCGGAGCTACCTGTTTCAGGATGCCGATCCGGAGTATTGCAACACGTTGGAAACCCTCAGCCTGGTCATTGCCAAACAGTACCTTGAGCCCGAAGGATACACATTCACGCCCCCTTTAACAGAAGATAGCTTCTACCTTCAGAATGGGTTGAAGTTTGGGGAGATCTCCATTCCAGCCCTATGGGGTGATGGCAGCGGATTTCAAGCTCGCAATAACCGTCTGGAGGGATATCAAACGCTGCTCAACTTTCGCATTCACAACGGTCAAGCAGAACAGTTTGTCCAATCGATTCCTTTATCAGATGTGCTTAATGGCCCCCTCTCACCCGAGTTAATTCGCGATCGCATCATTCTCATTGGCTACACCGACCGCGCCGACATCAATACCGACTATTGGGACACGCCCTATGGCCTCATGGCAGGCGTTCATATTCAAGGCCAAAA
>JAYKJC010000526.1:0-11315 GCA_035285885.1 Leptolyngbyaceae cyanobacterium
AAAACACCCCCATATTCTGGGATGTAGAGACAGGCGGAGCCTGGAGAATGGCCTGGAGTCCAGAACACAATGATTCCATCACCTAAGTCATGTTTCTCGCGAAACGGAATTCGAGTGGTTTCTGGAATGAGATAGGCTTCTTGTTCTTGCACGAGGATGGGGCAGTCAAACTCAGCCTGAACCTGACGAATCGCTCCCTTCCCTGTTCGATGGGTCAGGAGGCTCCACTGCACGCCTCCACGATCTTCAAGAAATTTTCGGTTTTCATCATTCCAGGCTGGACAGTCAATCAAGCCATTACCCGAGGACGTTTGGATGAAGTAGGACGTGCCTCCTAAGGTTTCTCGGTTGGGCGGGAAGGCGAAGACGGTTTCAAAAATCGAATGAGGCGCTTTCACGATGGGATCTACAATGGTAAGCAGGGCAGTAAAGAAAAGTTTTAGGTTCCAGCAGGTAGCAGAAGGAGGAGAGACGTTATGCTGGAGCTATCTGTTCACAGCTACCTTTAGGGGGCTGTATGGCTGGAGCTTTGAGTTGTGTGTCTGGAATTGTGTGTTTGACTGCGTTTATGTTTGCATCTGTTGTGATTAATCACGGTTCGTTATGTTTAATCACTACTAATAGCCAGACAGATTAATCGCCAGGAAGCCTGGATTGGTCAGGAAAGTTGGTTTTCAAGTTGGCTTTGAGGAAGAATTGCTCAATCTTGCTTAATATTGGGGGCGATCGCAAGATTACCGGGAAAGATGTCGAAGGAGTTTTAAAGCGTGCCGAGTAACGTGACGTAATGACAAAAGCAATGATAAGGGCTTAGCCATAGAATCATGGCATCGTCATCGTATCGTCGTTAGTTTCACCAGTCTTGTGAGTCTCTTATTGTAGGCGATAGACAAAATTAAAGAATAATTAAGTAGGCTGTTTTAGTATTGCCAGCATGATTTTTGGGTTACTGTTCTTACTCGGGTTTTTCACGTATTTAGTAATTCGCCGCAGCGTGGCGGGAATTACTCAAACCCCCATCTGGCTACTCTGGTCAGTGATGATGATGCCAGCGTTTGTGTGGGTTCTCATCGTTTCTCAAGATGCAAGCGATCCTATTTTTATTGCCTTGCTGCTACTCGTATGCATCGTCTGCCCTATTATTTACTGGTTTCTGGTTCAAAAAGGCCGCCCAGAACGTTCGACAGAACCTAATGGCTCTCTTCAACCGCAAAAAGCAGCGGATCTCCCCTCCCTGGCAAACGCTACAGCACCTGAAATGAAGCTACCTCTTGACCGAGATGAGGAAGCGACGCTCAAGCAATGCTTCCCTTGGACAGTGTATTACGTGAACAATATTGAATATCGGGCTCAGGCATTAATTTGTCGGGGACATTTACGGGCCGCGTCTGACAAGGCGTATGAAACCGTCCGTAAAAATATTGCCTCCCACTTTGGCGATCGCTTCTTGCTGGTCTTTCAAGAGGGATTAGATGGGAAACCCTTCTTTGCTCTCGTCCCCAATCCCCACAAGCTGGCCAAGCGTGTACAGAATGCACCGATTTTTCGACCTGGTCTTGCAGGTGGCTTGTTAGTCGCCACGCTCATCACCACCATCTTTGCAGGGGGCGTTCTGGCGGGAGTGATTGATGAAAACTGGCAAGGCAGTATGGGGGATCTCCTCCAGGGATTGCCTTATGCAATTTCGCTGATGGCAATTTTAGGCGTTCATGAGTCAGCTCACTATATTGCCGCACGTCGCTATCGAATTCGGGCAACGTTGCCCTACTTCATCCCGGTTCCGCCCGCACCGATTTTCCCGTTTGGAACCTTTGGGGCGTTTATCCAGATGCGATCGCCCGTTCCAAATCGAAAAGCCTTATTTGATGTGGGCATTTCAGGGCCTTTGGCTGGGCTTGTGATTACCATTCCGATTTTATTGTGGGGCTTTGCTCACTCATCGATTGTGGCGCTGTCCGATGAATCAAGCATTCTAAACTTTGAGTCATTTCGACCCACATCATCGTTCCTGATTGCCATCTTGAGCAAGATCGCGATGGGCAGTCAGCTCACGGCTGATGCTGCCGTCAGCCTTCATCCGGTGGCGATCGCCGGACTCTTGGGGGTGGTCGTGACGGCATTGAACTTGATGCCTGTCGGCCAGTTGGATGGTGGCCATGTGGTTCACGCCATGTTTGGTCAAAAGATGGGAGCGGCGATTGGGCAGGTGGCTCGATTGCTGGTGCTGATTCTGTCGTTTGTGCAGCGAGAATTCCTCGTGTGGGCCATTCTGCTATTTTTCATGCCCATTGTGGATGAACCTGCGCTGAATGATGTGAGTGAACTGGACAATAAACGGGATTTCTTGGGTCTGTTTGCCCTGGCCCTACTAGTGTTTATTGTGCTTCCAGCACCTCCTGTCATTTCGCGATTGCTCTTCACGGGATGAGTTCATCGCCTGTCCTGATGGCTTGATATCAAGGCTCTCGATTTGCCAACTGCGCTAATATCGCTTGTGCGACATCTGGCGTTTGCCCAGTGACCGTAAACATCAGGGCTTCTCGATACACGCGCTGAGCGGGGTGATGCAGCAGATTGGATGCCCCTCCCACAGTGGCGATCGCCCCTTGCGCGCAGCGTCCTGCCAAATCCACTGCCTGGGCTCGCAACTGTCGTCGATACTCAACCTCGGGTTCTGCGAGGGATGACTGTCCAAGGCGCTGAATGCAAGATGTAAAGCATGTGTCAACCGCCTGCTGGAGCTGATTTCGATACGGGGTGAGCGATCGCCATCCTTTTCGGTCTATGGCGTCGGTGATGAGGTCGAGTCCGGCCTGGGCGCACCCCAGAGCAAAGCTTGCGGCCTTGAGAACATTTTGGCGATCGCGCATCGGCAACCAATTGGCCGACTTGATATCGACGACGTGACGGGCGGGTATGAACCAGTGATTCAGCGCAACACGCACCGTATGCGTAACATCCATGACCATCAGCGGCATCGGGTCGCTGATGACAAGGCTGCCTTGCTGCAATGAATCCCGTGTTTCTGATTCACTTGAAAAATGCTCAACCAGAGGAATCACACCCAAAATAACGTCTCCACTGGGTAACGTCGCTGCAATCACACATTCTTCAAAGAACCCCTCGCCCGTCACCCAAGGGATGTCACCCGTGACGCGGTATCCGTCACTGTCAGGAACAGCATGGAGAGGAGACACTGGGCGTCGTAGATGAGAATAGCCAATTCCCACACGGTGCTGACCCGTTGCCATGGCGGACAGATATGTGGCTTTCAGATGCGAGTTTGTTCCACCTGCGATAAATCCAGCCGCACTTTGGTGTTGAGTTTGCAAAAAGGCCAGGGCTCCAGAGTATCGGGCGAGAAGAAACTGAAACCCGAAGTAGGTGGCAGAATCTACAGTCGTCCCCGATTTCTTATGAGGGGCGCGTAGAGCCAACCATCCTTGCTCTCCCAATCCCTTAAAGGCATTGAGCAACGCATCGGGTTCTGTATCAAGCTGCATAGACTGCGGAGCAACTTGCTCTAGCAGCCAGTCATGAACCGTTTGAAGAAACTCTGATTGAGAAATAAAGGATTCGATCATTGATGAAGAATGAGACTAGACACGTGCTCGAACACTTACTCTCTTTCAATTGTTGCTGATTATAAACATTTTGTTCGTCTCTTTTGATGGATCCCTCTTGATTTGTCCCTTATCCAATTGTGGATTCAAGAGCGTGCTGAAGGTCGGCGGTGAGGTCGGCTATCGCCCGACGACGGTTCTCTTTATAGTCATCCCAGCGATCGCTCACAGAAATGGGATCACCCACGGTCATCTGTACCCAGCGATCGCCCAATTGGGGACGTTTGGGCAACTTATCACCCCGGAGTCGAGCCGTCAGGTCAAACATCAGCAGAGCGGTTTCAGCAAAGCGTTCGGCAGATGGCTTATCTTTCACGTAGTAACCTGTTACGGCGACAAAGCTCTCCACAAGTCGCATGTGAAGCATCTGGAGGCTGGCATCTTGGGCGACCCAGTCTGCCAGTCCCCGTTCAATCGGCGGCAAATCGTTCCGGTCATGTAGGTCATCCCGATAAATCCGTGTCCATCCTGCTTCTTCCAAGCGGCGACATCGATCCACAAAATTTCCGATGGGGGCCACCCCCAACCGTTGTTCAGCGACTCGAAGGGCGGTGTCCATTAACTTGTGGAGGCGATCGCCCAAGCTGAACTCTTCGTTGGGTGTAACGGGCTTTTCGAGTGCTGCAATCGGCGTGGGATAAAACCGTTGATAAAACGACTCCATCACCGTTAGCAAATGTTCGCCCAGACGAATTAAGCGAGGGTAGGAGTCAGCAACCGGATCGTTGGTCGGGGCATCTGTCGTCAACGGCGACAGCCCACAATCCTGTTCGAGTTGGGTGAGCAACTGATCGATAGCGCTCCAGGGTGGCGTGATGTAGCGATATTGAATGCCGACAGGCACAATAAACACCGCTTCTGGACGTTCCTCCTTCTTCAGGTCTTCGACGCACCAAAAGCCAAGCTGAGATCCGCCTGGTTCACACGGCCCTACGCGTTCGCTGTGGCCATTGGTGGCCCCTTCTGGGGCGATCGCCAACGGCAGGGTGCCGTGAGTCAGCAGGTGTCGAGCGGCTCGCAGTCCAGTCCAGTCCGGTTTGCGCCCCCGTCGAATGGGAATTCCCCCCATTCTGGAGAACAGCCAGTTCAACCAGCGCCCCGCCCAGAGGGACATCCCTCGTTCATAGACAAAGTGGGCATGAAGCGGCGTGTTTAGGAGAATGTTGTGGTGCTTGGCGATGCGTGGCAAAACCCGAGAGAGAAGCTGTAGCCCACATATCGGATCATCCACTTCCACATGGCGAAAGGCAATCATTAAGCGGATGGAGCCTGATTGAAATTTGTGAAACAGTTCTGCCAGAACCTCCCCGTTTTCGGCCTCGACCCGACGAATACCTGCGGTCAGCCAGGGACGGGTGCGAAAGCGCAGCAGCACAGGTACGCACGCGTGAACCACGCGCAGAACCCAAGGCGCATAGCGAGGAGGAACAAATTCTAGCTTGGGGTGAACGTAACGAATAGAGTCAGGCAACAGAAATCTCCCACTGAAAACTAAGCAGCATACGTGATCATCTGAACATCTAATGATAGAAAGGCAAATCCATGCGTGCTCAACGTGTTGGTTTACTTGGTGGCCTATTGGGTATTTACTAGTGCATGGTTCCTTTTCTGAGTTGGCACCCTAATGATGGGGGTACGTCTTGAAATGTCAGGATAGGTTGACTACTACAGTGATGTGAACGAATATGCCTTTTTTCAAATCAGACGATTCGTTGCAACAGGCTGGCGATCGCCTCTTGTCTGCCGCATGGGCTGAGTTTCCTAGCCTAGCTCGAAATCAAATTGCTATCACGTGGCTGGTGTACGACGATCCCAGTCCAGTGAATACGGGGGGAGCGATTAGCGTTGATGATTTTTGGACGTATCCGATTCGAGGGTTTTCCTATCGGGGCGTTGAGCGCGTTTATCCGGCCAGTGTTGTGAAGGTGTTCTATCTAGTGGCCATTCATGAATGGCTAGAGCAGGGCATGGTGATGCTGGATGCCGAACTCGAACGCGCCATGCGCGACATGATTGTCGATTCTAGCAACGACGCAACCAGCCTGGTGATGGATGTCTTGAGCGGTACAACGAGTGGCCCGGCGCTTCCTGAAGGCCCGTTTGAGACCTGGAAAAACCAACGCAACATTGTGAATCGATATTTTCAATCGCTGGATTGGCCCGAGCTAGAGTCAATTAACGTCAACCAGAAAACCTGGGGAGACGGTCCCTATGGGCGTGAGCGGTTGTTTCTCGGTGAACAATTAGAAAATCGCAATGCTCTGACGACCGATGCGGTTGCTCGGCTGCTGCATAGCATCATCGGGGGAGTGGCCGTTACGGCAGGGCGATCGCAGTTGATGATGACGTTGCTCCGGCGCACGCTTGATCAAACGGCGATCGCCGCCGATCCTGAGAATCAAATCACAGGGTTCTTGGGAGAAAGTCTTCCCCCAACTGCAAAACTGTGGTCTAAAGCCGGATGGACGAGCCGCGTCCGCCATGACGCCGCCTACATTGAAGTTCCAGGTCACCGTCCCTATCTTTTAGTCGTCTTTACCGAAGGGCAGGGCGACAACGCTGACCTGATTCCGTTTATTTCAAAGCACATTCTTGAGGAACTGGTTGCGCTATGACGGTTGCGAGTCGCTCTGGGGTTAATTTTGAGCATCGAGCGTGAGGGCATCAACGACAACAATGTCTCCATCAGAGCCGAGTTCCCACACGCTAAACGTTCCAGGAGTTTCACCATTAGAACTCAAGTCTAGGGAATTACTCGCGCCTTGAAAGTCAATTGATTCTTGTGTGTGGAGGTATTCTAAGCCCTGACAAATGTCCGTTACGGCGATGCCAGGGGGCGTTGCCACATCCGCTAACGCAGACGAAATGCCCATCCGGCTATTTTGTTTTGACGATTGGGCGGCGAGGGCGAAGAGTCCGACAGCATCCCACATGTTCGCTGCGTTACTTGTCGGTGAATCTTCAAGACGCTTATCCCACGCTTGATCAAATTCTTGCAGTCCTTCACCGTTGGCTGCTGGCGTGATGCCAACGATTCCGGCGATCGCCTCCAGGGTGTCAGCCCCAACGTCTTTGTCTGGAACCATTCGATCCATCATCGATGCGAGTCCGTCTTGGTCGTACCAAAAGACAGGTCGTTCGTCTGAGCTCCAACCCATCGACACCATCGTCTCTAGCAAATCTGCGCCCGATTGCTGATCGGCCATGATGGCGATCGCCACAACGTTAGATTCTGAAGATTCTGCCGACTGAGCGGTTTCTGACAATTGGGAAGGGGCTGCATCTGTCGAATCTGTATTCTCGGACTGAGGCGGTTGAGATGGGGGCTCAGAAGGGGTGGGCTGTTGATTGAGGAGTTGCTGAAGCTGGTTGGTTAGCTGACTGTCGTTTTCATCCGATGACGCCTCTGAGTCTGAAGAAGCGGCTTTCCATATCAACGGCTGATCGGCATTGGTGATCTGTCCATTGAGTGACTGGTAGTGCTGAATGAATGCAGTTTGCCAACTTTCAATGTCATCTGCATCAGAGGTGATCAGAGCCACTTCTGAATACCCTTGATTCATGATGAGTTGGCTAAATGCCTTAATTTTCTGCTGTTGAGACGGGGTTATATACCCCCAATGTGGGGAGCGAACGTTTGTAGGGATGAGAGACTGCCACCGACCGAGTTTCACAATCAACAGCGGGATGTCTGCTTGAGTGGCGTGATCGAGTGCTGCATTTGGGTCTGGACTAGAGAGTTGGGCAATAATCCCATGAACACGGCTTTCTTCAATCAGCGATCGCACGGCTTCTACTTCACTCTCTTCGGTTGCTTCGGCCTCGGCTAATACGATGGATATCGGAGCTTGATTAACCCCACCACACGCATTGATGCGATCGCGCATGAGATAGCTGGCGTCAATCAGCTGATTTGAACGGTAGATGCTTCGCCAGTTTTTTTCTGAAATTAGGAGTCCAATACGTAACTCTTCTCCCAGAGAAAGTGGCCCTTCTACGGACGGTTGGGGAGCAAATGAGGTTCTACAGGATGACGAAAGCAGCAGAAGCCCCCACCCAAGGACTCCAAGATGACCTCTACAGCGACGTGACTTAATCCAACCGAACATGGGTGAGCCTTCGGGAACGTAATACTGATGGTGTTGATGGTGCTTCTCTCAGATGATGCTTTTCTCAGATGGTGCTTTTCTCAACCCAACGATCGTGTTCTGAATCAATGAGTCTTTCGTTGTACCACTTGTGTCATGCCACTTTAGAGCTTGACATTTTTCAAATGCTGACGCGGATCGTCGCTCCGTTGGGCACGAATCTTTTCGTAATATTCGCGTTCCAGGTCAGTGAGTTGTTTGGGTGGCGTAATCACAATCCGAACGAACTGATCGCCCCGTCCCCCTTTCGGAATAGGCCATCCTTTGCCGCGCAAGCGTAGCGTTTGCCCCGATCGCACTCCAGCGGGAATATTCATCGTAACCGTTCCGTCAGGGGTTGGCACATCAACAGATCCGCCCAGTACCGCTTCATCTGGAGCCACTGGAATCTCACATGTCAGGGTCTCGTTTTCGAAGGTGAATACTGGATGGTTTGTCAGCTCAACGATTAAAAACAGATCGCCTCGCTGACGGTTGTAGGGATTCATCTGCCCTTTGCCGCGCAAGCGAATCCGACTGCCCGGCTTGACTCCGGGGGGAATGCGAACGTCGATGATTTCGCTGCCCAGACTCAAGCGTTGCTGAACTCCATGAAATGCTTCTGAGTAGGAAAGCTGAATGGGTGATTCAATGTCTTGCCCCGCTGTTGAAGTCGAAGTGTTGAACCCAAAATCTTCAAAGCCAGTGCTAAATCCGGGCGATCGCCCCCTGCGTCCTGTCCGATATCCGCCAGCCGTTCCAAACCCGCCCGGTGTGCCGCCGCCAAACCGTCCCAGGAGTTCGTTGATAAATTCATCGAACGAGTCATAGCGACCAAAATCGGCTTCCGCTGCTCCTCCGGGCCATCCTGCGCCTCCTGTCCCGGCCTGTTTCCAGTACTGACCAAATTGGTCATATTTCTTTCGTTTCTCAGGATCAGAGAGTACCTCGTAGGCTTCATTGACTTCCTTAAAGCGAGCTTCAGCCACTGCATCACCAGGATTCATATCGGGATGCCATTGGCGTGCGAGTTTGCGATACGCACGCTTGATATCGTCAGCACTCGCTGACTTATCGACTTGAAGAACGGAATAGTAGTCTTTGAAGTCAGTTGCGGACATACGGTCAGTCTCCAAGATGAGCTACAGGTCGATCGATGAAGGCAGCGAACCTCGCCTGCCCATCAGAAGTGTGGTGAACAAGCTGCCTATCTACTATTATGAGCAATCAATATAAAGCGTATCAGTAGATTTTCGTCATATCTGTTCGGTTCTTGCGGGAAGGCGATCGCAATTTCCACACTTCAACCGAACTTCAAGCAATATAACGCTATGCGCGTTGGCTAAGTACAGTTGTGTGGAGCGCAGCGCACCCCACACAACTGTTTTTGTGCTTAACGCGGTTACAAACCGCTACATTTCAAAAAAAAGAGGATGCGATTGATGCATCCTCTTTATGGCACAAAACGCAGTTAGGAACTACGCATCTGTGTGGATAGTGGCGAGATAAAGTTGCGTGAGTCCTACTACTGCTGAATATCGAGCGATTCGACAGCAAACACATTGGGAGCCGTCAGCATTGGGAAATTGAGATGTACTGGATTTTCTGCCACTGTGACCAATGCTCCACGAGCATCAGCAACGACAGTTTGCGTTTTCACATCATAGGTTTGAGTGGCCAGCTTCGGATAGATACCGATGCCGATGATTGGAACAATCAAGCAAGCCGCAATCAATGATTCGCGAGGCTTAATATCCGACAGGGATAGCGACTGCATCATTGGTTCTGACAACTCTCCGTAAAAGACCTGACGAAGCATCGACAGCAAATAAATCGGCGTCAGAATAACACCCACAGCGGCTAGAAGAACAACACCGCACTTAAATGAGGTCGTGTAAGCATCGCTGCTTGTAAAGCCTAAGAACACGGTTAGCTCGCCCACAAAGCCACTCATGCCTGGAAGTGCCAGGGAGGCCATTGACCCTGCGGTGAAAAACGCGAAAACCTTCGGCATTTGCTTGCCAATTCCCGTCATCTGATCCATGGCGAGGGTGTGCGTTCTTTCATAGGTCACACCAGCAAGGAAAAAGAGAACAGAGGCAATCAGACCATGGGAAACCATCTGCAAGACAGCTCCACTTACGCCCAGGCTCGTGAATGAAGAGATGCCGATGAGGACAAATCCCATGTGAGCGATCGAAGAATAAGCCATCCGTCGCTTTAGGTTGTTTTGGGCCAATGCCGTTAGCGATGCATAGATAATGCTGACCACACCGAGAATTGCGAGAACAGGTGCGAAATAGGCATGAGCATTGGGCAGCATCTCCATGTTCATGCGAATAAGACCATATCCCGCCATTTTGAGAAGCACTCCCGCCAAAATCATAGAGACAGGTGCCGGAGCTTCACTGTGAGCATCAGGCAACCAGGTGTGAAGGGGGAAGATAGGCAATTTGACGCCGAACGCGATGAGCAATGCAGAGTAGACGGCAATTTCGAGTGGGAGCGGGTAGTTCTTTAAGCCCAACTCCGTCAGGTCAAACGTAACGGTATCTCCGTAAAAAGCCATCGCAAAGGCTGCGAGCAAAATAAAGATAGACCCAACCGCTGTGTAGAGAATAAACTTCGTTGCTGCATACAAGCGCCTGGAGCTTCCCCAAATAGAAATCAAGAGATAGACCGGAACAAGCTCAAGCTCCCACATCAGGAAAAACAGCAGAAAGTCTTGTGCGACAAATACGCCGATTTGAGCGCTGTACATCACCAGAAGTAAGACATAGAAGAGCTTTGGCTTAAGCTGAATGTTCCACGAGGCCAAGATCGCTAAGGTCGTGATGAGACCCGACAAGACAACCAGCGGCATTGACAATCCATCAACGGCGACGGACCAGTTCAACCCCATCTGAGGGAGCCAGCTAAAGGTTTCAACAAGCTGATAGGAAGGATTGCTTGCGTCGTAGAATTTCCAAAAAACGTAAATGATGAAGGAAAACTCGGCCAAGGCAGCAGACAATGTGTACCAGCGAACAGCTTTGCCATACTTGTTTGGAAGAAGCGGAATAGGCAAAGCAGCCAGAAGCGGGAATATGATAATTGCGGTTAGCCACGGAAACTGTGTACTTATCATTTGAGCCTACTCGATGTGTTTTAACAGTGGCATCGAAAGAGCATGAAACCTGTGAGGAAACTTAACACTTGTTTACACGTGCTTTTGCAAAAATTTCCTGACGATAAGAAGAACTCGGAAACTCTACAAGCTACGACCGAGATTCCATACCCTTTGACCAGGCAAGAGGCACATCAACCAGCAACCTGGTTCAGTGCCTTCTCATGCACATGAGTATTAATGCGATGAGAATTTGTACCTAACCCAATAATACCCCCGTTTATTAAGATAATTAAACTTTTTCAACATTGATTTGACAAAAAAAGATAAATGTTTCGTTTCGATGTCATTTGATGGCTTTGGGTTAGGTAGCCGTGCTCTTGGGTTACCACTTGGCAAAGTTCTCAAATCCATAACGAAAGAATGAAGGTTTTGGGTGAGAGGTGTAGTAACGCTGTC
>JAYKJC010000527.1:0-5157 GCA_035285885.1 Leptolyngbyaceae cyanobacterium
AAGCGGTGGAAATTACGATGCTTGATCCCATCATCGAGCCTGAGCCTGAAATTGAGCTGGAAGAAACCGAGCTCGAGCCGCCTCCGCCAGATGAGTTTTCTTCTCGGGCTGCTAAGCCTCCGGCACCTGAACCTGTTGCGCCACCTGAGCAGCAAGCACCGCCTCCGGAGCCAACGCCAGAAGAAGATCGCCCGCCCGCCTACGACCCGTCGGGCGATCGCCAGCGAATTACAGGTGATTTGGAAAATGTGCAGGGTTACACGCCCGTTCAAGCTGAACAATTGAAGCTTTTTCTAACTCGCTCCGCCCGAGATTTATATCTGGAAAATGACGTTCCAAGAGACGGGATCTTCGGATTTACCTTGCTGAATGACATTAAGTTAGAAGGTGGCGGTGGGGTGACCAGCTCGTTTAACCCAGCGACACACGTACGCTTTGATCCTGACACGATGACAATTGTGGAGTTGATCGGTCAAAGCTATGGAGGCGGCCCAATTTACGAGGTTCAGACGAAGGCCGACCGGGAGCCTGTTTTCTACGCCAACGCAGTTCCATCAAGCTCAGGGGGGTCATCTACCGTTGTTTTTTACTGGGAATATAACCCCAATTCGCCACCGGATGATACTTCAGGCAATTCTGGAAGCTAAAGCGCGCATAGCGCCGTATCCATTAAGCTAAGTAGAGTGTCAAATGATTAGCGTCACCAATGCTCTACCCAGACATTCAGCCCTATATGACGGGCTTGCTCCCAGTCTCTGATCTACATACTCTTTACTATGAGCAAGTCGGGAACCCTGATGGGGTTCCCGTTGTGTTTTTGCATGGCGGGCCTGGGGGTGGCATTGATCCGATCTATCGGCGGTTTTTCAACCCTGAAAAATGGCGAGTGGTGCTGTTTGACCAGCGGGGGTGTGGCAGGAGTACGCCCCATGCTGAGCTTCGTGAGAATACGACCTGGGACTTAGTGGCCGATATCGAGAAAGTGCGATCGCACCTCAATATCAAACAATGGGCTGTGTTCGGCGGTAGCTGGGGCAGCACCCTCGCTCTTGCCTACAGTCAGACTCATCCCGAGTCTGTCACCGTCTTGTTCTTACGGGGCATTTTCATGCTTCGAAAAAAAGAAATCCAGTGGTTTTACCAGGAAGGAGCCAGCAATCTCTTCCCCGATGCATGGGAAGACTACCTCCGCCCCATTCCTCAAGAGGAACGGCACAACCTCCTTCATGCTTACTACAAACGACTCACCAGTGACGATGAGGCTGTTCGATTGGAGGCCGCACGAGCCTGGTCGGTCTGGGAAGCCAGCACCAGCAAACTTCTGCTCGACCCAGGCTTACAAGCCAAGTTTGGCCATGACCAGTTCGCCGCCGCATTTGCCCGCATCGAATGCCACTATTTCGTGAACAAGGGGTTCCTAGAGCCGGAAGATCAACTCATCCGCAACGTCGATCGCATTCGTCATATTCCGACCCTCATCGTTCAGGGACGCTATGACGTGGTGTGCCCGATGGTGACCGCATGGGAACTCCACAAGGCATGGCCTGAGGCAGAATTCATCGTCGTTCCCGATGCAGGCCACTCCTTGACTGAGCCCGGTATCCAAGAAGCACTCATTAAAGCCACCGATAGCTACTAAGGGGCCTGGATGAACATAAAAAACCAGAGCGAGGGGCGTCGGGCTGAGCCCGACGCCCCTCGCTCTGGTTTTTTTAGATTTAACCCTAATGCCGTTGTCCGCCCAACAATCGCGTTCTCATGCCTTCTGCAATTTTTTGGCCTAGATATTCTGGAATGAGGTTCTCATTGGGGCCGAGCAGATAAAGAATGAGGCGGGTGCGACCTCTCCAGACAAGCAGATTGGCATTGACCACCAGCAAATCTTCTTGCCAGATGGCGTACATCACTTTGTAGAACAGTCCCGGTTGGTTATTCGCTTCGATCAGCAAAGCCGGAAGATGGAACACGGGATCGACGTAGAATTCAGTTTCGACCTGTTCGAGCCCTGAATTCAGGTTGAACTCCACTGCCAGCATCTCTTCAACTTCAAACCGCCCTGCCAATGCCTCGCGAACGGCTCTGCAGACGTTGTCAGCCGTTTTTTCCGTCAGTGTCTTGCCCCCTCGGGAAACAATAAATTTCGTAAACACCAGCATGGGTGGATAAATTTGACCGTAGAGACTCCAACTGTGAATGGTTAATCCATAGGCTGTGAGGACTCCAAAAATATCGCTCAGCAAGAATGATTGATTGCGATATGCAAAATGGACGGCACTTTTGTTGCCATCAGGCTTGACCTCGATTACGGCTTCTCGCTTTCGATACAGCTGGTAGGCTAATCGGAGGTTTTGCAGTTGAATTTCACTACTGACAAACTGCTCATAAAACTGTGGAAACGCCCGATTAAAGCGCTTGAGCAGTTCGAGAGTCGATGACTTAAGGCCAACAGCCATACTTGGTATATTCACTAGAAAAGCTCGTTTTACAGTTGATACGAGTGTCTGGCGATGTATCGCCATTGATCTATCATCAAGCTTTTTATATAGCGTTCCTAAAGGATTGGTAAAAAGTTAGCACGTGGTAGGGCGGGCTAGGTCGTCTCCACAGCTCACCAAGCGTTGTTAGATTGCTGTATAGCTCAATGTGTTGAGATAAACCTCGTCTAGGTTGGGAACTGGAGCTTCCCCATCGAGAACACTCCAGTTCTCAAAATGGTTTTGATTGAACTCGATGGTTGAACGCGATAATTGAACTCGATATACCTATAGAAAACCCCAGATTTCATAGAAGTTTTCAAGATTGGAGAAAAAATCTGCGCAAAGGCCGTCGATTCTGGGTGTCGATTCTGGATATCGATGCTGAAAAGTTAATTTTTGATAGAACTTTTTAATAGGACTTATACACGTCTCCTACGCGGAGTGCATTTTTGTGGATGAGGTGGGCTAACCTGCTCCCACCCACAAAAATATGCAAGTCCTAACCTGATATTCAAATATTGCTGAATGAAGTGTCAAGCGTCACCCGTCATTGACTGCAATTCTCATTTTGAAAGGCTTCGCGCCCTATCGGCGCTCACTTGTATACTTTCAGGGGGTAAAACGGTCGCCAGTGGCGACCGTTTTACCCCCTGAAGTCCATAATGAGAATTGCTGCGTCATTGACTGTGTGGCTGCTGGATCGATTTCAGCCATGTTTAGCAGCTTAATCTATTCGATGCCTTGGAGTCTGGCAAGAATACACCATATACTACTAGTATTAGGTTCTTATCTCTAAGAATATTCCACGCACGAAAGTATGCCTGCATGGGTTTTTGGAAAAGTTTATTTACAACCTCAGATGCGGCGATCGCCGCTCAGCCATCATCGACTGGTACGTATGTGCAGCTTCAACAGTCCTCGGATCAAGAGCAGCGCATCTTTTTCTCGTCTGACCGCGACATCGATCTCTATGACCTTGAAGAACTCTGTGATGCTGTAGGTTGGTCTCGGCGACCGCTACGTAAAGTCAAGAAGGCGATTCAACATAGCTTTCTGGTCATTTCAATGTGGGAGCAGAAGGGCAGTCGGCGTCGCCTGATTGGGTTTTCGCGCGCCACCTCTGATCATGCGTTTAATGCCACCATTTGGGATGTGGTGGTTCATCCTGACTACCAGGGCAAGGGGTTGGGGAAAGCCCTCATGCGACACGTGATTAAAAAGCTTCGCAACGAAGACATTAGCAATATCACGCTGTTTGCCGATCCTCAGGTGGTTGAGTTCTACAAAAATCTTGGATTTATGCCAGATCCTGAAGGGATTAAGGGCATGTTTTGGTATCCCGATTGAGAACTGGCGTAGAAAATAAATTCTTCAAAATTCCGGGGAGAGAGGCGGCCTTAGGCCGCCTCTCTCCCCGGAATTTTGGTTTCTCGCTAGTTCTAAGGGGTTGCAATCTATCGATGACCAGTAATCTGGCGTGCCTGGGCTTGCCAGTGGACAACCTCGTCTAACGAGGGGCACTGGTCTTTGCTCTGCATCATCGCCACATGGAGCTTCAGCAGTTGATGATGGAGGCGAGGCAGGGGCGTTTGAACCAACTGCTGGGGGGATGCGATGCCTGCATGTAGCAGTAGACCACAGTGTACACAACCCACGGATGGAATGCGTGCCAGATCAGCCAGGGCAACCCATTTGGTTACGTGATTCACGGACGTTCTCAACTGGATGGCGATCGCCTCTTTCTGGGCTGGAGTCTTTGCCTGCTGTAAGAGATGTTCAGTTGTAAGAATCCCCAGTTTTTCTAAACCTGTTTGGTACTCACGACTCAGTCCAGGCAGGTCTGCGATGGGCCAAGATTTGGAGGCAGAGGGAGGGCGAGATCGTGAAGCCATAGGAGGTTACATGGGTAAAAGCTGAGGATGTTGAATTGAGGTTGTCGTTGCACTGTCAAAGCACGTTATACTAGGCAGGTCACCACCGGGATGTAGCGCAGCTTGGTAGCGCGCCTGCTTTGGGAGCAGGATGTCGCAGGTTCGAATCCTGTCATCCCGATTTTAATTTAGGGCACTTATTTTCAGCCGAGGACTTGTGCTGAGGTGAACGGCTGAATAGTGAGTTTACTGAAGCATGTGGCGCTTAAAAAAAACGAGGGCGATCGCCCTCGCTGTATAAACTGACAACTTGTCAACATCAAAATTCATTCGCACGGGTTCGTTTGTTGATATTACTTCCCGTGGAAATTGTGCTACTGGGCGTGGGAGGGTCGGCTTGTCAAAACCCAACAGAACACGGGACACAACACACAACTTGCAAACGTAACTGCAAACGTAATCGCTAATCCATCCATCATTTCAGGAGTCATCGCAGTGGCCTCTCTTTTATCCATGTGTACGAGGCGCGTTCCTTCGGGAGATCACCCTACTTCCGTCTCTTCATTTCTCTGAGCTTCCCTTCTATAGAATTAGCTTGTGGAATCAACCCGTAGAACCAGTCTGTAGAGCAAGAAAATCAGAACTAAAGAGTGAACGATTTATTTTCTGTATCTATTATGACATTTTTATTTATCCGTTGCCAATATTGACTTATAGCAATGTGCATTCGCATTAAGTACAGGCACGGTTGTGTGGGGCGCACCGCGCCCCACACAACCGTGCCTGTGCTTAATGCGAATGCACATCGC
>JAYKJC010000528.1:0-3354 GCA_035285885.1 Leptolyngbyaceae cyanobacterium
CAGCCAAACACGACCATTGCCCTTCGAGTCGGCAATCATGGCTCACCCTTGCCCACTGATTTTTCACTCACGGCTCCCCGAGATAGCATGGGCTTGAGGCTCATTCAGGTGTTAGCCGAGCAAATCTCAGGCTCCATTCAAGTGGAATCAGAAGCCTCTCTCATCTGGTTCACGCTGATGTTTTAGTTGAGACACACCGTGGCAGAATTTACTCAATCACCGAGTGCCGAATCTGCTTCAGCAATTCATAAAACGGTTGCCAGTCATCCTTCAGAACGATAGGCTCCCAGATGGCTTCAATTTCAGAACGAATCGGAACACTGTCTGGATTATGACGAGCCAGGGTGATACTGACCTGCTCAAGCTTTTCTGGAGATAAGGTTTGGAGCGATCGCCCATACACCTCTCGCCAACGAATCACCGCATTGAGAGTTTCGTCCTCCATCTCACCAAAAACATCGGCCAATATACTCGACGGATCGTCTGCCCACTCAGGCTCAAACTGCTGACGGAGTGCCCTAAAAAACTCGTAATACCCAACTTGAGTCGAATACAGCATTGCCAAAGTCGCCGCTACGACCTCATCAGCCAGCGATGAATCGATGGACAATGCACTCCCCAACTCCTGAATGCCCAACTTTGCCAACATGCGAGCCTGATAGGCGGATTGATATTCATCATCAAACTGCGCAAGGGCCGCATCCAGGGCATCCTGAGAAATAACGCTCCGCAATGGAGCCTGAAGCAACTCCAAATTCCAACGGCAGATGATCGGCTGATTCTTAAAGCAATAGCGACGACCATAATCAAAATACGCAGCGGTGAAGACTGGATCGTAGGTGTTTAAGAAAGCGTAGGGGCCATAGTCAAAACTTTCCCCCGTGATGGACATGTTGTCGGTGTTCAACACAGCATGACAGAACCCCACCGACATCCACTGGGCGGTCAATGTAGCAACTCGTTTGACCAACTCGTCATAAAACAAAGCTTCGCGATCGGGCTGCTCCCACAAATGGCGATAGTAATACTCAATCACATGGTCAAGCAGCGTTTGAATTAAATCAGGCCGCTTGAAGTAATGCAGTCGCTCAAACGTTCCAAACCGAATGTGCGATCGGCTAAACCGAACCATCACAGAGGACCGGGTGGGAGACGGCTCATCTCCGCGCCACAGGGCTTCTCCTGTCTCAACTAAGCTAAGGCAACGAGATGTCTTGACCCCGTAGCGATGCAGAGCCTCAGCCGCAATCACCTCACGAACGCCTCCCTTGAGCGTCAGGCGACCGTCGCCCCCACGAGAATAAGGCGTCGGCCCCGACCCCTTCGTCCCAAAATCATACAGCTCACCATCCACCCCCCGAACCTGACCATACAAGAATCCACGACCATCCCCCAGAAAGGGATTGTATTCCCCAAACTGGTAGCCGTGGTATCGCATCGCCAGAAATGGCTGTCGGTCTTGAAACTTGCCAAACGTCGAGATGAAGTCCTCGTCTGAAACATCGTCCGGGTCTATTCCCAGAACCTTCAACACCTCATCATTGCGAAACCGGAGTTGATGCTGGGGAAACTCGGCGGCTGCAACGACATCGTAAAAGTCTCCTCCCAGCAACTCAAATGCAGGCTCGTAGGACAGAGTGCTAAATGAATTCGGCATAGATGCATACGTCCAATGGCGGGATCTAACGTAAACCCATTGTTAGTCGTTTGGCTAGTCGTTTTGCTAGTCGTTCGATTGCGGAATGAACAGAAGAACCAGTCCAGCGCCTCCAAAATACAGCGCTAGAACCGCCCCTGCCAGCAAGCTCTGGGTAATGGGATCGGTGGATGGAGTCAGAACTGCCCCGAGCACTACGGCTCCAATCAGCACAAACCGCCACCCCGAGAGCATCTGCTTAACCGACACAATATTCAAAAGCCCCAGCAGAAACTGGATGACTGGAATTTGGAAGGCAAGCCCCGTGCTGAACAGCAGCAACAGCACAAACTCAAAATAACGATCAATTGACCATAGCTGCTCAACAACGTCGGCACCATAGCTAATAAAGAAGTTCAATGCAGCCGGGATTAAAGCAATGTAGGCAAACCCCAGTCCTGCAAAAAATAGCACGCTAGACCCCAAGACAATCGGAGCGAGCAGGCGACGTTCTCGAAGCGTCAGCCCTGGCAGCACAAATCGGATAATTTGATAAAGGATGAATGGGCTAGAAATCAATAGACCACTGTATCCAGCGACCTTAACGGACACGAAGAAATATTCGCCCGGAGAAAGCTGTAGAAATTTGGCTCCCTGCGCTGGAATTTCCAGCAGTTCGACAATGGGATTGACGAAAATGAAACAGATGACAACGCCCACAACAGCAGCGATCAGGGCATAGAAAATTCGCAGACGCAGCTCTTCCAAATGCTCAAACAACGACATTTCAACGTCGTCGGGCAGTTCATTCATGGGGTCTGGAGGAGGTGATGCATTTTTCTGCATCATCTGATTCTCTTCTTCTGTGTTGAGATTTTGTACAGACGTCATAGGAAGTACTGTCGGGATCTGAAAGGTCGCTATGGCTGACGATTAAATACGTTGGAACAAAACGCTTTGAATTAAAACGTCTTGAATCAAAACGCCTTGAATTAAAACACTTTGACTATTGTATAGCGCTTACCTCGTCAGGAACAGGAACCGAATGCGTTTCCTGGCGCTCAGCCAAAAGCTTGGGCTGGAGATAAAGATTTTCTAAAACGACGGAAGCTCCAGCCACCCAGGGCGGCACGATAATTGCGCCCAGAATGCCCAGGATTTGGGTTCCTCCCAAAACGGCTAACAGTTGATAGAGCGGATGAATTCCCACTGCCGAGCCGACTAACAGAGGATCGAGGATGTACGTTTCGACGTTTTGGATGATAACGAACAGCAGAAAAACCCAGAGGAGTGTCCACCATCCTTGAGAAATGGCAACCACTAATGCCGGAATTGCGCCCAGGACGGGACCCAAAAATGGAATCAGATTAGTTACCCCGGCGATCGCCCCCAGACCCAGGGCAAAATCAGACAAGCCCAACACCGTCAAAGAGGTCGTTGTTGCTGCGGCGAGAATCGTTGAAACGAGGATACGTCCCCGGATGTAGCTCCCGATGCGATAGCTCACGGGTCCCACTTGTTCCGCAAGACGCTGATCCCAAGGAGCAGGCAAAAGCCGTGTGACACTTTTGGTGAGGGTTGAGCTGTCAGAAAGAAGGTATCCAGATAGAAACAGCGCCAAAACTACACTGAAGAATCCTCCAGCAATTTCAGTGGTTAGCCCAAGGGAACGAACCAGTAGCTTCTGAATAGAACGTACGGCCCACGTCGTCAGCCCC
>JAYKJC010000529.1:0-5456 GCA_035285885.1 Leptolyngbyaceae cyanobacterium
GCGGTCAGATTGCCAGCGATCGCCCTGCCAAGACAGAAAATATTTGACCTTATGATCTTCAACCCAGCAGTGAAATGGAGTCTGCACGTAGAAATCATCTGCCTGCTGACGCTCTGCCCAAAATGGCCCTGCCAGCATGAGCGGATCTAGAAACGTGCGATCGCCCTCATAGCAGGCGGCATAGAGACCCGATAAGGTCGGTGTATCCGGTGGAAAATGAGACCCCGAGCGCCCAACCAAATTTTCTGGTGATAGGAAGCGACCCTTACTGCCATAGAGCAGGCCCAACGGCTGAATCAAAATACGATGAGTAAAGGTGTGTGTTTCAGACATGAACAGGCACCATTAAGAGATTTATCAACGGTCGTTTGAGTTGAAAAGCTGAAAACCAACTTCGGCAAGATCAATAACCCAGTCATTGAAGGCTTTTTGTTGCTTTTCGAGAGATGCCTGTTTCAAGTCCTCATTCAGAATCCCTGTTAAGTTCTCAGACGTGCCCGGTTGGGTCCAAATGGGACTGCCGTCGTCAAATAATTCTTCTTCTTTTTTCGGTAGTAGAACTGCTCCTGTGTCTGGATCGTGAAAGAACAGATTGAACAGTGCTAGGGCAATGTGATGATTATCTCGAAATGCATGACGGGACTGAAGTGCAGCCACATCTTTGTAGAAGTGAGTCCAGTCCTGCTTACCGTTGCGATCGCGGTATCCATTCACCACTTTCGGTAAGAACCACCAGGGACACGTCCAGTCCACATGGGTACCACTCGCAAAAAGAACCCGTAGACAGAGGCGATCGCGTCCGCTATCTTTTGCAACACGTTCCGCCTGTTCACAATGCTGCAAAACATCACGCTGAGGCACCTGCGGAGACGCCCACACAAACCCGACACTTGGAGTGACAGGCTTTCGCTGTTGAGGATCTGTCTCTCCCTCGTGCCAGACAGTTTCTTTGAAATCACACAGCCACTGAATCGCATGGGTGGGCAATGGAGACGGATAAAACACCCCTAAAAAGTCATCTCCTCCAGCAAAAACAATGCGACCGTGGGACTGATCGAAATCCTGCATCAGTTCTCTCGCCCACCGCCGCATTTGGCCACTAAAGCCTTTTAAGTTACCTGACGCAGTTGCAGGATCACTTGTAATCTTGCGGATATATTTCCCTGCATTATCACCATCGCCCCGAAACCAGCCCATCGGGCAGTCAGTCGTCCAAAGATTCACGTCGCGAAAGCTTTCCGGTAGTTCTCTCCGAATGCGAGTGTCTTGGGCGACAGCCTTCAACGTAGATAACCGCTTCGTTAATTCTGGAATGCTAAGTTGCTCTCGCTCACCAACAATTGGCTCACCCAGCTTTTGAACCAGTTTTAGTTGAATATAGTCGTCGTCAGAAAGGTCAGCTTGTTGCGCCAGATCAATCTCTGAGATGTCAAATGGCTCACGCTGCTTTGGATCAACCCCATAGCGCTCCATTAATTTCGCTCGGCGACGTTTGCGATCGCTCCGAGGGTCGCCCAAGTCATCATCCAGAATGGCTTCCCCAATTTTCCGATTTAGCGTCCTGTAGAACGAACGAATTTCGGTGTCCGCCTCAGACATGCTGCGTTGCTTCGCAGGAATGTCACGGTCGAGCCCTGGCCAGGCGATCGCATCAGCCCCAGAAAGCGTAGAGCTTTCCCCCATCCAGTTGATTCCCACCCAATCGCGATCTGCTTCTTTCTCATTCAGCGCATTCAAGACGTTGGGAATACTATCCGCCTGCACCCAGAAAAACTCCCATGCATGAGTTTTCCACTGCTGCCACGTCCGATTCCACTCACCATTTGAGACCCATCCTCTGGAAACCTCACTAATCCAAGCCTCGCAACTGTTTTCAATCCACACTTTGCAAGCATCCATAATGTTGCTCCATGCAGAAAAGAAAGCGTCTCTTGCCATATCCTCAGGAAAGTGCCCCCTAATCACAATCTGATCGGGAGTTCCCATCGCAATGTTGAGGCTGACGGGTGAAACAAGTTCTAGCTTTAGCTCCTTAGCGTGTTCTTGCACCTTGCTGCAAACGGAGTCAGCCAGATACGAGAGAATAAACGAACTACCATACAGATCCCTTAATTTACGAGTTTTCTCGATAAACTCAGTGACGGGGGAAAAAGTAATCGCTGTAAAAATGGTTTCTTCCATCAGGATTGAATTACGCAAGGGACAACGAGCCTGAAGACCAGTAGGGTAATGAGTAACATCTGATGCACGGCTAAATTAAACGGAATAATTCACTTATTGAAAGGTCACTTCGCTTTCATCGCATCTTCGACGAGAGCCTCTGCACTCTTATTCATCAACTGCTCGTTATCGCTTCTCAGCAAGTTGTAGAACCAATTGAAAATTAAGGGGCTGTTGGCTCGGTTATCAAAAATTGCATCCTGCAACTTAACAGAGGAGTCATAGAGTTGCTCTGGTGGCTCATTGTTAGACAAAGCAGAGGTCCAAACGTCCTGAGCTTTCTCCCTCAGACGATCAAGGGTTTCAGCGGCTTGCATATTTTCTCGATACTGCGTAATGCCAAGAATCAGAGCAGGAGAAAGCGGCGCAACCACAGCCAGAAGGAATTTCTGCAACGTCAGCCCTCCAATAAAACCGATAAGTAGCACTCCAATCGTCAGTAGAGATAGAAAAGTAATCACCCACCCCGAATATCGTCGCCGAAGATCAGCATCCCACCAGCAATTCGTCCGCTGACAAACCAACCGGGCGAGTTCGAGCGGTAAAGGCTTAATTGCCGGAGGATATCAGTTCTCTAAGCGGTTGTAGTTTTTTTCTCGCTTGATATACTGCCGATTGGTTCTGATGATGATTTCCGGACTCGGCGGAGAACCAATGTTAAAGTCGTTCCAATTCAGTTGGAAGAGGTCACAGTCAAAAAGTTGTTGAACTTTCGCAGCAGTGACCTGAAGCTTCTTCTGTCGAGGGGTAATCACGAGTAGGCTGAGCAGAGTCACCGCAATTCCCCACAGCGCAGCATAGACCTCTAAAGAAGACCACACAGCGACTAAAAAAGCCCAGACAATAACCAGGGGAATACTTAACAGAACGTTTACAGCCAGCATACGCTTTGCCTGGACGTAAAGTTGGCTAAAAGCTCCTAATCTTTCCAGTTGATGAGATTCATTTTGTTGTTCTGGAATAGTATTCATCCTGGTTCGCTCAAAGGGGGGCCAACATTGAACGACTTACCTTAGGTAGTCGATAAATTGTCCAGCTAATGAACTAATTGCTCATCAAGGTTAGCCATAAAATCCATCTGACCTGTGTCTCCTTCCGGAATTTTTAAGAAACTGTTGGCGATCGCCTCTAACCGTTCTCTGGGTCAGGCCATAATATTCTCAGTGCATTGCCTCAAGGAGCCAACGGCCTATCAGGTCGCTGCATCTGGCGCTCGTATTCCTGGGCATGTTGTTCCGCTGAAATCCACTTGTTGTACAAATTCCAGTGAATC
Source organism: Leptolyngbyaceae cyanobacterium (assembly GCA_035285885.1). Taxonomy (GTDB): domain Bacteria; phylum Cyanobacteriota; class Cyanobacteriia; order CAKZMO01; family CAKZMO01; genus JBCCWF01. The sequence continues at coordinate 3,494 of JAYKJC010000529.1, forward strand.
GTTGGGCTATGCCCCATGTAGGCTGCTGCCACGGCTACCGGAAACTTGAAAATGACCGATGCCCGTACCGCATAGGCATGTCTGAGGTCATAAGGAACAAACGGTAACTCGTAACGCCTTCGAAGGGCTTTGCAAATGCGATCGCCATATTGCTTATAGGTCGGTGCATGGATATTAGGCCGCTTGACCTCCCAAAGCTGCCATCGCTCAACCCATTCTGCAGCGTCGCTCGTAAATAGAGCCGATTCCCCTTCTGCCGTAAAGAAACTCCCACCTTTGCAGTTTTTAGGCGTTGGTTGATTGCTTCGAGGGTTAATTTGCCTTTTGCCATCTTTGGACTTCCCTAAACCTTCCCTAAATTTAGGGAAGGCTTAGGCATATTTTAGGATATTTCGGCATACGTGAAATACCTGAAATTCCAGTCAAAGCTAGTATTCATCGAACAGGGCTGGCGCGATTCGAACGCGCGGCCTACCGCTTAGGAGGCGGTTGCTCTATCCTGCTGAGCTACAGCCCCAGGTTTATCCTTCCGCTATCATAACAGGTCAATACAGAGTGAAAGTGCTGTGGAATAAGGATCTTGAAAGAATTTAGATTCATTCACACCAAAATCTATCCGTGCCATGGGCCGTCCCAATAGTGGCCTCCCACTTCTAACCCACAGAGGTGACTGGATGCATGAATCAATTGATTCTTTTGGCGATCGCCCAAAGTAAGTTTCAATCGACCCTGCATTGTATCTCGACAACAAAAGACCAGTCCATCATAGGTGGGGGCACGCAGAGGGGTGCCTGGGCGATCGCACGTTGCTGACAATTCGACCTCGTATTTATCATTGGCGGCCCACATGCGCCACTCTCCCCAGGGATGAATGATCCAGTGAACGTCGCTGTTCCAGGGGACAAACTCGTAGAAAGTGTCTTGATAGTGAATGCCAATCATCGCCACCTCTTCCGTCCACCAGAGAACACCCCGGCGACCTCCTCCTGCGGTCAGTGCAAGGTCAGAGTCGGTATCAAATGCGTTGCAATTGACCCAAAACCATTTTTGAGGAAACGAGCCGCCCCAGTTTTTTTCCGCATAGGCCGGAGCCTGGTGAAATGAATAGCGCCGATTTTTCCATTCAATCCACCCAGAGGCCAATCCATGGGCCATGAGGATTTGCCATCCAGGTTCAAAGATTTGGAACTGGGAGAGCCATCCGGCGGTGGATTGTTGGGCCTGGCCTACGTTTCCCCAGCCAAAGTAGGGCTCAGTCGCATATTGCCAGGTGGCCGATTGACCGGATTTTGGATCGAGTAATGTCCCTTGGTGCCAGGTGGAGGTGGCTTGGTAGCCGTCCAAAATAGAGTGTGTAAACGTTTTGGGGTCAAGAAACTGGGGTGATGTCTGGTCTGAAATACCTGCTGATGGAGGGTTGCGCCTTTTTCCCCAGTGGCCCAGCCCCAACTGATGGGGCCATGCCCAAAATTGACTCACATCTGGAAAGGTGCGGCAAATGTACTCGTCGTCAGGGCCAAGAATTTGGGCTGCGCCTCCTTGATAGTTCATGCGCCCGGATGGATTCTCAATGGAATACATGAATGCAAATGACTGGTGCTCGTCGGGTAGAGTGACGCGAAAATACCACCCTTCAAAGAAGCGATTGCCCGCCCCTGTCCAATGATATCCGCTGTGAGGAGTTTGCCAGAGGGGAGGAAAAGACACCGTTTCATTCATCAACTTCATTCCTAAAAGAGACCTGAGAATTCAGTTTAGCGAGAATAACGAATTTCGCTATGCTAGTTCGCCAAGAAGTTCTGTCCGCGCTAGCATTTCCTCTAGTGCTTGTCGTATCTGGCTTTCAGTATTCTGGAGCTGTCGAATTTCCCCTTCGTAATAGTTCACAGCGTGCTGAATCCCATGGGATTTCATCCGGTCTGACATCTTTTGAAAGAATGCAATGCGCTCTTGCACCACCCGG
>JAYKJC010000530.1:0-4509 GCA_035285885.1 Leptolyngbyaceae cyanobacterium
CTATCTCACTTATGAAGTGTTCAAAGTCGAGGCAGAAAGTGAAGTTATTCGCTCATTTTACCTGCGACGGGTCGATGGTAAGTCTCTACCTCACTATGAAGCGGGACAGTTCTTGCCCATTCGTCTGACGATTCCTGGACAATCGGAACCTGTGACTCGGGTCTATACTTTATCAGATGCGCCGAACGGCACCCACTATCGCCTCTCCATTAAGCGGGAAGGAGGTGATGGATTAGTCTCCAACTTCTTTCATGACCAGGTAAGCGTCGGTGCTCACATTGAGGCGATGGTTCCGAGGGGGAAATTTAAGGTCGATCAGTCCAGTACTCGTCCTGTGGTGCTGATTTCGGCTGGAGTGGGGATTACGCCAATGGTGGCGATCGCCAATTTCCTCGTCGAAGAAGGCATCCGTACCCGCACCTATCGTCCAACGTATTTCATTCACGGCACACGCAACGGACGCTCACATGCCTTTGGCACGCACATTCGCCATCTCGCTGAAACCTATCCTTCTGTAACAGCCCACATTTCCTACAGCACCCCCGATCCGGACGATCAGGTAGGAATAGACTACGACAGCGAGGGCTATGTCGATATTGAATTGCTAAAGCAAGTCTTGCCGTTCAACGACTTTGACTTCTATCTGTGCGGCCCTCAAGCATTTATGCAGTCCCTTTATACCGGGTTAACGGACTTGGGGGTCCGCCCCGAGCGCATTCACTACGAATCCTTTGGTCCTTCCACGGTGCTGGAAATCAGCACTCCCAAACCTCCTCAGGCTCAAGCTCAAGTTCAAGCTCAAGCACCAACTGGCCCTGTCAAGGTACGCTTCGCCAAATCAGCCATTGAAACTGAGTGGACACCCAAACAGGGAACGTTGCTGGAACTTGCTGAAGCGAATGGCCTCAAACCTCCCTATTCCTGTCGAGCTGGAATTTGTGGGGTCTGCGCCACTCGCGTCCAGTGCGGCACCGTCGATTACGTCGAAGAACCGACCGGCCACTTCGCAGACGGAGAAGCGCTCATTTGCTGCTCAACGCCGCGATCGCCCTCTGGAAAAGAAACCTGCGGAGAGGACATCGGCATCGTGCTCGATCTATAGCCTTTACTTACACTAAACTTACGCTAAATATTTAGAAGCCCAGATCCTTTCAAGCAGAGCTATTCACAGAAGCCATTCACAGGACAGAACCATGCCACCCAATTTCACCCAAATTGCTTTCACTCCAACGGTCAAAGCCATTCAAGAACACTATGGTTCACGGCAATCCTACGCCCGGATGGAGTCCCGAGGACAAGACAACAACACCATCGATCCGTTCATTGCTCAATTCATCCAGGCAAGAGACGGGTTCTACATGGGCACCCGAAACTCAGAAGGCTGGCCCTACATTCAGTTTCGAGGCGGTCCGACGGGCTTCTTAAACGTGCTCGACGAAAAAACATTAGGATTTGCCGACTTTGGTGGCAATGCCCAGTACCTAAGCATTGGGAATCTCGCCGATGATGATCGCGTCTTCCTCTTCTTAATGGATTATATGAACCGTGCCCGCCTGAAGATTTGGGGACGGGCAACTGTGGAGGGCGATCGCCCCGATTTAATCGAACAGCTCCGCGACCCAGACTATCCAGCCGATGCTCAACGCGCCATTCTCATTCGCGTAGAAGCCTGGGACTGGAACTGTCCCCAGCACATTCCTCGCAGATTTTCTGAAAACCACGTCATCAGTCTCATGGAGCCGCTGCAAGCCCGCATTCAAGAGCTTGAAGCCCAATTAGCTGCGTTGAATGCATCATGAACAGATAGAGAACCCATCACCGCCGCTCTCCTCAATCTCTACGAAACAGGGCCAAAAGTACTATGCGCGTTGATTAAGTACAGTTGTGTGGGGCGCGCTGCGCCACACACAACTGCTTTCGTGCTTAACTCGGTTGCAAACCGCTTTAGGATTGGAGATACGATGAATTCAAACATTTCGAATCCCCAATAACCGACTGTAGGGGCGTACGCCGTACGCCCCTACGCCAATATTCTTCGAATCAGCAACGCCACCGTTTTTTGCGTAGCGTAGATTTTTTGCGTAGCGTAGATAAAGATCGTTTCTAGGGGTGGACATCCCTATATTACGCGTGTAGTATGTAAACAAGTAACTTTATTAACGTCATTATTTCGCCTTCCCATGATACGCATTATTCTCTCAACGTTAACTGACTCCATGCATGGCCGACCCAAACAGGGTTTGGACAACGCATCGGTGTGGTTTACGTTTGAAGGAGCGTATGGACTGAGCGGATGTACGCTTGATCATGAATCCTCTGATGGCAGCAGTGCCAGAAAACTTAATCTAAAATTATCCATAGCGGCGGGAGGTGTCGGCTAACCCTGACACCCACATAGGGAAACCCATAGCAATGTCCCACCCCCCGCTTCTGAACCAGAGGCGGGGGGTATTGTTTGAGACGTGAAACTTTGAGGCGCGTGAAACCCATGCAATCCCAACAACAGATTCAACAACCCAGCATATTACAAAACCAGGTGGTGGTCTTTTCAATGAACTACTTACCTCTCGCTCGAATCAATATCAAACGGGCGATCGCCCTTCTAGTCTCGGGACATGCGGAAACCCTGGAGTTCACCAATGCCCAAATCTGGGAAGTGCGATCGCCCAGCATCGTACTACAAGTGTCGGAGCACATCCGATTGAAGTATGGAAACCCAGAACGTCACTGGAAAATTCCTCCCGTCAATCGTCGAGAGGTACTCCGGCGAGATAACCATCACTGTCAATACTGCGGTAAAACCAGGAGCCTGACGCTCGATCACGTCATCCCGCGATCCAAAGGCGGAACCCATACCTGGGATAACGTTGTGGCGGCGTGTGAAATATGCAATTCACGGAAGGGCGATCGCCTCTTGCATGAAACCAAAATGGTGCTAAAAACCAAGCCCAAAGCTCCGATTCACCCGGCGATCGCCTTTTCTGAACAATTTTGGAAAGAACAACAGTCTGTCGATCCTTAACCTCTCATTCAAAAGAAGGTAAGACCCATGTTGAAGCTAAACTACACCGAATTTGGACTATTCATGGAACGCATCATGGGGGTGCCAGAACTACTCATTGCCCAGCGAATCTCATTAGCCATGCGGTTGGGGCGATCGCTCCATGTTGATCCGGGGCGGGCCTTCTTTCTGTTGCCTGCGAAGATTCCTGAGCTTACTCAGTTAGAAATCATCGTGCAGCAAAATGGCGATCGCTCCATCAGCCTTCTTCCTGTAGACCACGAGTTTATGGAAATTGGACTCAGTGGAAGCTGGATTGCTGAAAGTAAAGAAGCCCATGAAGGTATGTTTTTGGCAACGTTGGGCGATTCTCTTTCAGAAACCCAGGGCGATTGCCTTGAATCCTTGATCTATCAGCTATGGCGGATGAGCGAAACGTACATTTCGTCTCTAGCGTCATAAGCAAAATCTGACAGCTCCTTCAAAGTAAGAATATTTGGGTATGCGTGCATAACCCAAGTATTCTTACATGCCCATAGCATCCCAAGCCTCAACGAGGAATGGGTATGCAGAATCTCTCTTACTTCAAATGAAGAGAACCTCAAAGTGAAACATCCTCTCCTTTACCTAAAAAGTTTCAAGTAAGGCTTGACAACATGTAGTACGTTGTAATATAAATGTAGTGTGAGTGAAACATCCTAATCAAAAAGCTCTGTAATCACTCTTTTGAAACGACTCTTCTGAAACACTCTTTCGAACCTTGAAAACTAAATACTGCCACCTTTGGGGATGTAGCTTAGTCCGGCTCAAAGCAGTCGCCTGTCCAGCGAAAGATCGTGGGTTCGAATCCCATCATCCCCGTATAGCGGTGTAGCTCAGGAGGTAGAGCACCAGCAAACGTTGAACTAGCTGGAGGATAGTCCCCCAGGTGTAGCAATACGCGTAAGGGACAGCCGGATAGCCGAATTTGCAGTGCACCTGACGTCGCAGTGAGGGCGTTGGGGAAGCGCGTTTTAAGGCACCGGAGTACTCGTGGGGTTCTCCCTTTGGGAGACGCTTCGCGAACGAGTCCCGTCACCGCTATTGATAGCCTCGTGGATAAATAGACAAGTGCTGTGATTCCCAGTGGGTGCAACTCCCGTAGAGGCTCTCATCTCCAGGTAGCCAAGAGGTAAGGCGTCGGTCTGCAAAATCGACCATCATGGGTAACTCCTACGGAGACGCTTTGCGAACGATTCCCATCCTGGAGTCCAATGCAGCGTAGCTTAATGGTAGAGCCGCGGCCTCATAAGCCGACAGATGCGGGTTCAATTCCCGCCGCTGCCACTCGCATAGATGGTGTAACGGCAACATCACGGTCTCCAAAACCGTTGTTCTAGGTATTTCCTCCGGAAACGCTCCGAGAACGAATCCTAGTCTGTGCGCTTCTACGTCTGCCGTGGCGTAGAAATTTCCTGGTGCCGTAGGCAAATTGGTAAAGCCGTCGATCTTTCAAGTCGATGTTTGCG
>JAYKJC010000531.1:0-2942 GCA_035285885.1 Leptolyngbyaceae cyanobacterium
GGAGACCTCGGCAAAGCCTAATCGGTGCTGAGTGACCACGTAGTTATTCACGACTTCTAATGACCCAAACGCGACGACTCGTAGAATCGAGGCGTCATCGTTGGTTGAAAGGGATAGCGATGGATATTCTTGGGACACGATTTATCTCCTGCGCGTCGGCATATGTTCAACATCTTCAACATCACAATCAGTTGGCCAAAAGATCGTTGAGATTATTTTGAACGCTGAGCGGACAAAAGTCAATACATTTGATTCTAATCCTTGCTTGAATTGGGCTGACGCATTTTGTGGGTGGTGCCCTGGTCTATGAAGAGTCTGAGGGTTCTGAGAACTGAGTTTGCTTGGCGATGAGTTCTAGGAACTTGCTGGTTTTGCGGTCAGGGTCGTAGACGCCGTTTTCCCACTCGCTCACCGTTTGTCGTCGGACGCCGAGTTCTTTGGCGAATTGAGCCTGGGTCATGTTCATGTGCTTGCGTAGGGCTTTGATGGCGTCTCGCTGCCAGATGATGTCGCCGTCTTTCCGCTGGATGTTGTAGTCGGCCTGAAATTTTTGAAATTGAACGGTCTGTTCGTGTAAATCGACCGTCTCGACGTGGTACCCGGCACTGATCCAGGCGCTGGCCTGGAGGGCACTGGGAGAGTCTCGGTTGCTCCACCAGTTTTGGCGATCGCCCGCAGACGCAGGCAGTGAGGCATTCATGATGGCTTCTATCTCAGCAAACGTCAGGCGAATGGCATCCTCAGTTGAGTCGTTTAAATACTGAAACAGGGGATAATATTTGCTGCCAGGTTTCATGGTCGTGAAGCATCCGTTTAGAGATGCCCCTAGGGTATGCTGACTGTTGGCAATCTCGCCGCATCACTTGCAATTCGTGACGATTGCATTCATGGAGAACAGACCGATGTCGGGTGAACTCAACTTAACCATTCTTCTCGCGTCTATGACGCCTGTTCTCGTGGAGGGTGAGTTTGTTTTCTGCACGGTGCCGCCGGAGCAAATCACAACACTGAAGGTGTCCCCAATCGGGTACTTTTGTGAGGCTGAGGGGACGACCCTCATCTTGGCGCGAGAGGATGCAGACACCTGCGGGTTGCCGTATGCCTATGTGGCGCGGATGATTACGCTGTCCGTTCATTCCAGTCTGGATGCGGTGGGCTTTATTGCGGCGATCGCCACTCACCTCGCCCGTGCAAGCATCAGCGTGAACCCCGTTTCTGCCTATTATCATGACCATCTGTTTGTACCGAGCGATCGCGCTGAAGAGGCGATGGCGATTCTCTGTGAACTATCTGCGCAGGCATCTGAGAAAGCCTCACCTTAGATTCAAAGAATTCAGTTTAAAGAAAAGCGTATGTTTGAAATTGCGATCGCCCTCACCGATGCGGAGATTCAACGGTGTTTTCCAGTGATGCATCAACTTCGGCCTCATCTGGTTGAAGCGGAGTTCGTTCAGCGCGTTCGACAGCAAGAGGCGCAACAGTATCACCTGGTTCGGTTAGAAGAGAATGGCGAAGTGAAGGCGGTTAGCGGGTTTCGCCTGGGAGATAATCTCGCCTGGGGGCGATTTCTCTATGTGGATGATTTGGTGACGCAGGAGGGCGATCGCGCCAAAGGCTATGGCCGAGCGCTGTTTGACTGGCTGGTGGACTACGCCAAGATGCATCACTGTCAGCAGCTTCACCTGGATTCAGGAGTGCAGCGATTTGACGCCCATCGGTTTTACATGAATCGAGGCATGGTGATTCGCGCCCACCACTTTGGCCTAGAGCTGTGAGTCGCCGAAATCAACACTTCAGAATTCAGGCCATACAATGAATATGGCTTTACGCTTTTGCGTTAGGACGTTCGATCGGCATGTTTCCCCCCGCGCAGCGAGGTATTGGGTTAGCGTGACCCCCTCTAACTCCCCCTTCGCAAGGGGGAGAACAGGAATTTCCCCCCTTCGCAAGGGGGGATTAAGGGGGGTAAAGCTCGAATCTTCGGTGCTATTACTACGTTAAACAAGTACGCAGCGGGGGAAACATGCTCAACTCTTAACCCGTAGGGTTATATGCAGCCTTTGGTGATGACGCCGCTACACGTATGGATTTGGTTTTGTGTCACATGACCGCTGATTTTGACACCCTCGGTGCAGCCGTGGGGGTGACGCGCCTGCGTCCGGGGGCGCGGATTGTGCTGACGGGTGGATGTCATCCCACGGTGAGCAATTTTCTAGCGCTCCATCGCGATGAATATCCGCTGATTGAGCGACGCTCGGTGACGCCGGAAGCCATTCGCAGCATTACCGTGGTGGATACGCAGTGGGGCGATCGCCTCGGAAAGGCGGCAGAATGGCTCAATTTACCCGGTGTCGAGATCACCATCTATGACCATCACCCCGCTCAGGTCGAGCGAGAGGATGCTCCGACGGAGAATTCCCAGACAGCGAATTCCCAGACGAAGAATTCCCAGGCGAAGAATTCTGATGCAGAGAGTCCCGAGACTGAACTATCAGCAGACGACCCCACCATTCCAGCCAAGCATCAATTTATTGAGGCTGTGGGGTCAGCTTCGACGCTGGTGGCCGAACATCTCCAGCAGAAACACATCACCCTGAATCCCATCGAAGCGACGGTGATGGCCCTGGGCGTTCATGTCGATACCGGATCGCTGACCTTCGACCACACCACGGTGCGGGATGCCGCCGCTCTTACCTGGCTGATGGAGCAGGGAGCAAATCCACGGGTGATTTCTGAATATGTGGAGCCGGGGCTTTCTCCTCAGCTTCAGGACATGCTGCCCGTTGCGATTCGCCAGCTCCAGTCCCAAACGGTGAACGGCATTACCGTGGCCTGGGTGATGCTGGCCGTAGATGGCTATGTGGCAGGGCTGTCGAGCCTGACCAGCCAGGTGATGAACCTGACTGATTGCGATGTGTTGCTGCTTGCAGCGCGATACCCCA
>JAYKJC010000532.1:0-3217 GCA_035285885.1 Leptolyngbyaceae cyanobacterium
TCAATACCCAGGCCGAACAAATCGTTCAAGAACGGGCCGAAATTGTGCTAACTGCCATGCAGTCAGTCCGCGACTACACTCAAGATAATATTCAGGAATTGGTTGCGTCTCATTTGAGAACGCCAACTGAAAACACCGATTTTTTCAGCCAGGAAATTATTCCTAATTTTGCCGCCCGCCGCATTTTCGCTAGCTTTAAAGACAAAGACCCCAGTTTTGAGGATTACGAGTATAAAGAAGCAGCGGTTAATCCGACCAATCCAGAAGATCAGGCCGATGCCTTTGAAGCTCAACTTTTCGCTCAGCTCCAGCCCCTAACCAGCGATCCACCGGAGAGAATTTCTGGCTATCGCACCCTGGGGGGAAACAAGCTATTTTATCTGGCACGTCCCCTGATTATGAACGATGCCAGTTGTTTAGCCTGCCATGGCCATCCCAGCGATGCTCCCTCTGCATTAATTGAGATCTACGGCGATCGCAATGGATTTGGCTGGAATCTGAACGAAATTGTGGCAACTCAGATGGTGTATGTTCCCGCAGATATGATATTTGCACGGGGTCGCCAAAGTCTGTTCACCGTCGCCAAAACGTTTCTGACCATTTTTGGGGCGCTATTCGTCACCATCAATCTCTTACTCTGGCGCACGGTGATTCGTCCCTTAAAGGTGCTGACCGGCACAGCCAAACAGATTAGCACCTGTCAGCTGACCTCAAGGAAAAGCGTCCCTTCAGAGAATGCGGCCTTGAGCGCCTTAACGATTCGTCGCGATGAACCTGGACAGCTTGCGCGAGCCTTTCAGTACATGATCCACGTCTTAAGACAGCGGGAACAAGACTTACAGCAAGCGGTCGATGAGCGAACCCAATCCTTAGCCCAAGAAATGCGCGATCGCCAGGCCGCTCAATCAGCCCTCCAAACCTACTCTCATGCGATTAATCATGATTTGCGGAATATCGTGATGGGCATTTCCAGCGTGGTGCAGGGGCTCAAGTTTCGTGCAAAACTGTCAGATACGAAACCCACCCTGCAAGAGATGCCTGAGAATGGTCAGAATAGTCAGGGCCAACTTCTTACTGTAGAACCAGAGGCCATGACTTTAATTGAGAAGGGGTGCGATCGCCAGCTCGCGCTAATGAACACCCTGATGAACGTTCAGTCCACCGATGTATGGCGACTAGCCGTGCGGTTAGCTCCCGTCGATCTGCGACAGCTCATCCCAGAACTGATCGCCGTGTATCAGTCCAGAACCTATCCCGCCACACCCACGTTCAGCTACCACCTGCCGCCTTTCTTACCCAACATTCAGGCGGATGAAAGTCAAATTCAGCGGGTGTTTGAAAACCTGATTGACAACGCCCTGAAATATAATCCTGACGGAGTGAACGTTGAGATTAAAGCCTCTCTGATCGTTCCAGATAATGAGGGCGATCGCCCTCTAGTCCGCTGTGCAGTAATGGATAATGGTGTTGGGGTAGATCCCGCAAAAAGCCAATCATTATTTCAGCCCTACGCTCGCGGTAGCCGACAAAAAACAACTGTAGGATATGGCCTGGGTCTCTACATCTGCCGCGAGATCATCACCGCCCACGGAGGACACATCGGCGTTGACAAAGCCCCAAGTGGTGGGGCTGCTTTTTGGTTCACACTCCCACTAGCCTGCCCTTAGCCTTAACCGGGCACTCACTAAGGACATTCATCGAGAGATGCAACAGGCCAATCATGCTGTCTCTTTTGTACGACTTGGCAATCTTCTCCAATTGCAACGAAGAAAAGAGGGCTTTATTTATTCGGTACTATTCGAAACTTTCCAGATAATGCTCTCGGGTTGGCTGCCAAATCCCGGTGGCCAGATGTGAACTTCATCATCTAACCATGCCCACTGTATTTCTCTATTGAAGTAAACAAAGGATTCCTGCACCAAGGTTCCGTCTTTTTTGAACAGCCGCACATATCCGTTGACTCTGTCTGAACCCCCACCCCCTGGGAAAGCAGGTATCAGACGGTCAAGGGTCAAGTTATCATATCTTTGAAGATAATACTCCCCATTTGGGCTCCAAATTGGCTCTTGAAACGGACTCCCTTTTTTCCAATGCTGAAACCCCAAGACTCCCAGACTGCTGATAACCACGAGCCCCATCAGACTCACTTTCAAAGTACGCATCATAGTGTCATTGAGTCGCTTATCTATTGCGCAGAGGTTCCACTCAGGGTCAGGCTAAGCTGTCCTTGGTGCATGCCTGGATGGGCTGTAACTAACCAGTACCCTTTCAGATATTGGGCTCCCTGGTTATATCCCCAGATGACGCCCGGTTGTCCGGCGGGCTCAACATTAATCGACACTCCCAAACAGTCATCCGCACTCGGTGCTCCCGGAGCAGTTTGCCCCTCACAATCGGTCCAAAGGCTGAACCAGTCTTCGCCATAACTCACCGCATACGGACTTTCCACGGGCTCATCAGTGAAAAACACATCCAAGTAGACCACCTGCCCGTCGTGTTCAAACAAAAAATCTGAAAACCCTTCCCCCAGGTCATAATGGCCAATTTGACCGGAGTAACGGGGTGTTTGCTGGACAGCCGCTAGCGATGCTGACGGAGACGCTGGAGGTTCTGCGGAAATTGAAGGGGTAGATTGGCAACCCAGCAGGAGAACAGACAGGCTGGTTAAGAGCAATGTGGATTGCATATGGATCATCGCTATCAATAAATGGGTATCATTATCATTCCCCACCAAGACACCAGGAGATTCACTCAAGCCAAAAAATTTATTCTGCAAGGAATTAGGCTAAGGTGAACAGTCTGTGACCGTCCTCGCCCTCCTCGTTCCAATGCGGAGCATTGGAATGCAGATTGGAGGCTCTGCCTCCCTTGATAAGCGGCAGAGCAGTATTGAAAAGGTGTCCAGGCTCTGCATGTATTTAGCGTTCTATAATTTCTGGTTCCCTGACTCTGGCAGGGAGCCGCTGCGGGAGCCTCTGACTCCACGTTGAGCGGGAGCCAGAGGCTCTCGCGGGCATTCCCAGCGAGACGCTTGGAACAAGGAATATGCTAAAGAAGGACTAAGCTCTGCCTGGACACCAGGAAAAGGTAGATAGTGTTCCTAAATGATTTGTGAAATGAAATGTGAGAGGTGGGGCGGGGGGTGCCCGCCCCCCCTCTCACAATTGATTTATGTTTTGTATAAAACTCCGGAATTTTAAAGTTAGCTATCCGGTTA
>JAYKJC010000533.1:0-5207 GCA_035285885.1 Leptolyngbyaceae cyanobacterium
GGCGAGTTTTGGCTTGACTGAGGAGCGAGGTTGCAAAGGCGATCGCCTCCTGATCGGTTTTGCCTCCTGCAAGTTGTGCCAGTTCGGCTCGGCGGGCATCATCATCCAGCAGTGAAATGCGAACCACAGTTCTCACGTCATCTAAGGGGTCTGAATCTGAAGCTTCTGAGTCTGAGGCATCGTTGGAAACGGAGCCATTGTTCGTTCCGACGACTTCTTTCTCCACATGAAAATGGGTGTGGGCCATGGCAGCAACGAGCGGTTGGTGCGTGACGCAGAGCACCTGGTGATGCAGACCCAGTAAATGCAGTTTTTCGGCGATCGCCTGCGCTACCCGTCCTGACACGCCCACATCAATTTCATCGAACACCATCGTCCCCACAGCATCGGCCTGAGAAAGACACACTTTGAGAGCCAGGAGAAATCGACTCATTTCACCACCCGAAGCGGTCTCCGCCAGGGGTTGGAGGGGTTCACCTGGGTTGGGACTGAGCAGAAAGGTGATGCGATCGGCTCCACTGGCACTCGGGGCGATGGGCGACACGTCAACCTTAAACTGAACCTTTTCCATGGCGAGGGGCTTCAGTTCTTGCAGCAGCAGGGATTCGAGTTTTTGAGCAGAGGCCAGCCGGATGTCGGTGAGCTGAGCGCACGCTTTCTCCAGTTCACTCTTGCGTTTCGCGTAGGCTTCTTCCAGGGCTTCCAGGGATTGGGAACTGTCGCTAAAGCCTTCCATCTGAGCCTGTAGTTCTTGGCTGAGGGCGATCGCATCGGCGAGGGTCGGCCCATATTTTCGACAGATGTTCTTGAGCTGACGAATGCGGGCTTCAATCTGATCGAGCTGTTCTGGATCGGTTTCGAGATTTTCTCCGTAGGCGTTAATCTCCCGTCCGGCTTGCTCCACTTGAGCCAGCGCTCCGCTCACCATATCGAGAATGCTCTGCAAGTCTGGGTCATACTCCACCATATTTTCCAGGACTTGTTCGGCTCGTCCCAGAAGGTCGGCACAGGCATTGCCTGACTCGTCCTGATAGAGCGCTTGGTAGACTTCATAGCTTTGCTGCTGGAGTTCGACCGCATGGCTCAGCCGCTTACGCTCCTGTTCCAATGCCTCCAGTTCATCGGCATCCGTCAGGTTGGCGTCTCGGAGTTCCTTTTCCTGAAACGCAAAGAGATCCATCTGCTGGAGTCGCTCTTGTTCTGTTTTTTTTCGCTGCTCTAAAGTCTTCGCTGCGGCCTGGAAGCGCTCATAGGCTGTCGCGACGGCTTGCCGCTGCTGGAGTTGGGGATCGCCGCCAAAACCATCAAGCCAATCTCGCTGAACGGTGGACTGGCCGAGCTGAACGGTCTGACCCTGGGCGGTAATCTCAACGAGGCGATCGCGCAGAGACTCAATCTGCTGCTTATTGACCAGCACCCCATTCACCCGAGAACGGCTGCGGAGTCCGCCCCGTCCGACCATCAGCTCACGGGCACAGATGAGGGCGTCATCTTCTTCATCGATCTCATGGTGAGCGAGCCATTCACGAATCTGAGGATTCATCTCAAAATGAGCTTCGACCACACCCTTCTCAGCTCCGACCCGCACCACTCGTCCTGGCACTTTGCCGCCCAGAGCGGCATCCAGAGCATCCAGAATGATGGACTTGCCAGCCCCTGTTTCTCCGGTCAGGACGTTTAACCCGTCCCCCAGGGACAGGTCTAGAGAGTCGATTAAGGCAAAATTCTCAATATGCAGAGAGAGCAACATAAAAGATGGGAAACCCGCCTAGGTGAGTCAAATTCGATGGGTCAGATTCGGTGAATCGATGCATGCACTCCCCTTAGTTTAATCGGATTTGCTGAGTCAATGATTGGCATCCCGTTTTTCTACAGGAGTTGCCCAATGATTCGTTCCAGCAGTGCTGATTTCATAGTCATTTAATCAGAGCCATTTATAGTAGAAGAAATAGTAGAAGAAAAAGGAGCTGAATCTCTACAGACTAGAGGTTTGCTCGAACACATTCACAGTTTCCTGTCTTACTCCTTCATTATCTGCAACTATGGCCTTTATCCGAACGTCTAAGCCCTGGACGGTTTCTTCCAATCGCATCACTCCCGAATCTGTTTTCTATAACCGTCGTCGATTCATGAAGACCCTGATTGGGGCAGGGGTGGGGGTATCTGCGATGTCACTCATGGGGTGTCAACGATCGCGGGGAGCCGAAGGCATCGAGCCGCTTGCGGGGCTCTCAGATTTGTCATTCCGTACAAATGAGAATTTTGTGGAGGGCGATCGCCCCCTCACAGGTCGCATCGTTGCAGCGACCTATAATAATTTCTACGAATTTGGCGGGTCTAAAAACATCTGGGAGAACGCCCAGGCGCTGCCCACCGAAGATTGGAAAGTGGAGGTGACGGGATTGGTGAATAATCCCACCACCTATGATTTAGATGATTTGACCACGGCGTTTGATTTAGAAGAGCGCGTTTATCGGTTTCGGTGTGTTGAAGCGTGGTCGATGGTTGTGCCGTGGATTGGGTTCCCGATGCGATCGCTCCTGGAAGCAGTCGATCCAAAATCCAACGCGCGCTACGTCCGATTTACCTCCTACTATGACCCGCAGGTCACCCCCGGCCCTGGCCTCCGCTCCTCTTTCTTGCCGTGGCCCTATACCGAAGGACTCCGCATCGAGGAAATGGCCAACGAACTCGCCTTCTTCGCCGTGGGGATCTACGGACAGACGTTACCGAAACAGCACGGGGCTCCGATTCGCATGGTGGTGCCCTGGAAATATGGATTTAAGGGAGCCAAGTCCGTGGTCAAGATTGAGTTTGTCGAAACTCAGCCCGCCACGTACTGGAACACCATCAACGGCTACGAGTATAAGTTTGAGTCGAATGTTGACCCGGAAGTGCCCCATCCTCGCTGGTCACAACGGGAGGAAAAACTGCTGCAACCGGGTACAGAATTTAGCTATGAAGTCGTGCCGACCTTTCCTTATAACGGGTATGGAGAATACGTTGCCGATTTATACACCTAGTCGTTTGAGACTTCTTATTCGGCAAAAAATGTATTGCAGTTTGCAACCGCGTTAAGCACACACCTGTACTTGACCAACGCGCATAGCGCTATATAGCGGTGTACAAATGGATTAAGCACAGGCAAGGGGCTTAAGCCCCTTGTTCACGGGTTGGATTTTGTACTTGACCCATTAGCAAACCGCTATATTTTTCGAAGTGCCTATTTCAGCATTTGTCAAAATGAATTTCTCAAGATAAAAAAGAGGCAATCTTTAAGATGTCAGAACAGTTGGGCGTGCGGATGCAGATCGCACGCCCAACTGTTCTAACTGGGTTACTCTTCAAAAAAGAACTCCCTTTTTGCTCTTCAGCAAAAAGGGAGTAATGGGAATCTAAGGTCTTCCAGGGTATCTCCACTTTCAGATAAATTTAAAAGCACTTAAAGAGCTTGACAACTTATATCCAAAATGAAAATTTCCAAGAAAATAAAGACTCATTAACATCTCGTAATAATCAAAAACGCGTAATTTAATAACGCGGCTTTGCCTTGTTCACTCTCAAATCACGTCCTCGCCATTCTGCACCGTCTAGAGAGCTGATTGCTGCATCTTCTTCAGAATCGGCGGACATGTCGATAAAACCAAAACCTCGCAAACGCCCCGTTTCGCGATCGGTTGGAAGAGTGACACGTCGAACTGAACCATAATCAGTGAAGACGGCCTTCAGCTCATCTTCCGTAACGCTGTAGTCTAGATTACCTACAAAAATTGACATACCTTTCATCTCCGAAATTTAATAAACACTGAGAGTGAACTTTCGGATAGAAATGTGCCAATGAAAAACGTGAAAATTCGTTATTACTGGAAACAAAAAACTCAACCGATAATTAATTCTCTTCGCCTCAATCATAGCGCTTAAATAATATTCTGGGGATTTTACGTAAAAAGTTTACCTAGGGATGGAAGCGATCGCCCCCACCACAGTAGCTTAATCATCAGCTTAATCATCGCCAACAATTTATTACATCGTTTGTTTAGATACAGTCTATTTGGGTAAGAGTTTCCATCATAGGAGGGAGATTGATGAATCACATTTCTCTTATCTTTAGTTCATCCTATGACTTATGCCAAATGGAGGCTCCGTTTTCAGTGGTGATAAAGCGTCGATGACATCTCATGTGATTGTCTGCGGGCTGGGACGAACTGGCTTTAAGATTCTATGTTTGCTGAGGGAGCAAGAGGCCGAAGTCGTCGGTGTGAGCGATCGCCCTCTCGACTATCGTCATGCCTCCCATGAATTACATCGTGATTTGAACCCTGACTTGAATCGTGATTTGAACCCTGAATTAAACATTGTGGTGGGGGACTTGCGATCGCCCCAAACGTTGATTGACGCAGGGGTTCATGAAGCCCATACCCTTGTTCTTGCCAGTGGGGATGATGCCCTCAACCTCGCCATTTTGACTCAGGCGCGGGTGTTGAATCCGTCGATTCGCATCGTTAATCGTCTGTTTAATGCAAGCCTGGGGCAGCAGCTCGACCGGACGTTGCCGGATCATGTGTCGATGAGTGTGTCGGCTCTGGCTGCGCCCGTCTTTGCATTTGCTGCATTGGGCAACCGGGCCATTGGTCAACTGCGGCTGGATCGACAGGCATGGCCCATCCATGAAGAGATGATTCATGAGCATCATCCCTGGCTTGGGATTCCCCTTCACGAGCTGTGGGAAAACCGAAGCCGCATGTTCATTTACTATCTGCCCGCGCAGAATCAAACCGATTTCATTTCTGCCATGTACGAAGGGCGACGAGTAGAGAGGGGCGATCGCATCATCTTGGCGACTCAGCCCAATGTCCAGTCTTCTCAACAAACGATCGTCCATGCGTTTCAGGGCGTGTGGACGAGCCTGACCCATCTTCATCAGCAAATTCGCCCCACGATCATCGTTCTTTTGGCTCTGCTGGTCACCATTGTGACGGCGACCCTCACCTACGTAACAGTCAACTTTGATGTTTCGATTGTCGATGCGCTCTATTTTTCAGTGGGCATGATTACGGGGGCGGGTGGAAATGAGGGAGTGGCTGAAGAGGCTCCTGAATCCGTCAAGGTCTTTACGGTGGTGATGATGTTGCTGGGCACCGGGGTGATTGGCGTGTGCTACGCCTTACTCAACGATCTCATCCTGGGCACTCGATTTCGCCGACTCT
>JAYKJC010000534.1:0-3778 GCA_035285885.1 Leptolyngbyaceae cyanobacterium
TGACTTGATGTGGGACAAGTATGTGACTCAACGCCACTGCTATCCACCAAGTAGCCAAGAGAAAGAATCATACTAATTACTGCTTAGCCTACACAAAACCTATCTCTCCTCCGGTATCACCTGGGGAGATTTCTTCACGTCAGATACCAACCATCATTAACCAGACAAATGCAAAGCTGTGAGACGTTCAGAACATTGAACAAGCTGTTCAGCATCCAACATTGCTAATGAGTTTACAGAAAAGATACTAGTTAAGAAGTCCTGAAGCTGCTGCTTCGTCCAATTCAAAAGGCGCTGAGTGACCTGAATAGAAGCAATCACTCCCGAAAGATCAGTAAGCCTAAAAACTCCAGCAGAAGAAAAGTCAATCGAAGGGAGGCGGCAGGGTAAGCGATCGAATAAAAAATTAGCTTCAGAAACAAAATCATCAGCCCAGCCCCCCAACCTTCTTATATGTGAGGTAGGTACTAATAATTCGGAATCCTTTGACTCGCTGAGAATAGGTGGATTTTGTGCCATTTCTGGAGACAAGGCACTCTCGGTTGAAATGCTCTCTATACTTGCGGTACCGTCCTGCTGGAAGTCCATTAGTTGAGACTGATAATGATGGGGGTGCCACAAGCTGAGATTTTTATCTTTAAACAGCGTTCGACGACTACACCTTGCTTCTTGGCATAAAAGTATCGCTCGCGCATTAATACCATCGGGCAGCAGGCCGCTCGTCTCAAGAGCTATCACTGCATTCCGGATACGCTGTCGGGCATCCTCAGCCCTCTGATCATTAGAACTCAGGGCGCTCCCCTCACCAGCCAAGCTACATTCATGTTGATGCAGGTTCGTTGTGCGAGTCGGGAATGAGCAATAGGGCGTGTAGTAGCCTTCTGCTTCAGATGCCCATTCAGATGCCCGTGCTTCTATCTCATGTTGATGGCTGCAATATTCGCGGTAGCCGGGAGCTGCCTGGGCGGTTTCGATGATGTAGTTCACCAGCTCTTCTCCTCCCAGTCCTTGCCAGACAATGCCAAAGCGGGCAAAGACCTTCAGCAGTTCATTGGTTTGGCCTGAGCCTGTCCATCCTTCCTGGATGATAGCGAGGTCATCTTGGTACCACTGCTCTGCTTTGCGGGTGCGGCGATCGCCCATGTTCACCACTTTGCTCTGCTCACGGGCAACGGTGATGGCCTCTTGCAGCAGATCCATGTCATTACAGGCCGCAGCGATATCCCATTGTTGGATGAAGTCGGAAAGGCGATCGCCCCTCTCAGCTCCAGAATCATCCAGCAACATCGATCCAGCTCCCGGTTGGAGGGGAAGGCGGTGGGCGTTGTAACTGGTATAGCCTTTTTTCTTGTATGCCTTCGTGTTGGGGAAGGTTTCAAGCTTTCCCTGGGCTACCTCCAGACCCTCCTGCTGAAAGGCATATTTCAGGGCCAGGGCGAGAGCATAGCTTTTAACGGATTCGGATAAGGGCAGATAGAGATGTCGGCCACCAGAAAAGCTGGAGCGCAACACAATAATCCGACAGAACCCGATAGACTCCAGCACTGACAGCACGTTTTCATAGGCTGTGGGGTCATTGTCCGGATGGTAAGTGCTGCCCCGGTCAATGTCGATCATGGCGTAGGTGGTTTCCTTGCCAGGACGTACCCCAATGAGTTGTTCAGGGTCTTGCCATTTCCTCCAAAGGTTTCGGGGTTCTAGAGGATAGCGGGTTTCAGTTGTCCATTCCGGCTTCGCTCCCACTTCTGGATTCTGAGCATAAATGAATTGCCATCCATGGGGAAAAATTTGACATAAACGCTGACCCAGAGGGTCAGAGGGTAATATTACGGGCTTCTGTGGAGCTTGCCGTTTTTGCTGCTTCGGCAAGCCACGATTATTTCTTGCTGCGTCCACTTAACCTGCCTCTCTATACGCAAATATGGCAGGACAGGAACCTCCTATTTTCCAATGAGGAAAACGTCAAGGTTTTCCCTCTAATGCCCTGTCTCGCAGAGAATTAGAAGAAAAACTTGATATTTTCACCCTTTTTCACTATATTGAGCATAGGAAATTGAGAGATTAAGAATGGCCGCCAAGCACAGTTTCTAAATCTCTATCCTGTCCGATAAAAATAAACCTTTTGGTCTTAGCCCCTTCTGCTTCAACAGCTGGGGCTTTTGACTTAATTGGGTGCAAAATCAAAAAACTGAGTGAGCTACATTTTGTCCTCCTGGTTATTGCTTGTAACGATCAGTAATACAGGATGTACGTCGATCGATTGATCGATAGGATATCATAGGTTTTAAGAAAGGCGATCATACTTTCTACACTAATCACGAAACTCGTCGATGAAACGCAAAATGCATCCAAACTCTCTTGCAAATTTGAAGCGAGAGGGCAAAGAGCTTACTTACGGTGAACCGAAACGGGATCGCCGCCTTACAGTGACGACTACTGGATGGGAAGGAGCGAAAGCAGCAGCTAAAGAGTCAGGCTTTGCTAGTGTTTCTGATTTTCTAGAACAGCTAGGCCGAGGCCGAGTTCAGATTACCCTTACAGCAGAAGACGTGGTTCAAGAATAGCGACCAGGCGTTGGTAATCGCCCTTCAATAAACGTTTTGCCTGAGGAATCAAATGTTCGCCGGAACAGAGACAACAACCTCCGACCTTCCCGATATCTGCAGTGAGTTCCTTACCTAGCTAGCTGACAATCGCGCCTTCGCTGAAGAGGACTATATCGGGAAACGCATCATTCAACAGCAGTTCAGAACCCATCAAAAAGAGATGAATACAGACATGTTTAGGGTGGTGCGGAAGTTAGCAACCTTAGGCTAAATCAAGGTCATCGAAGAACCGCCTGCACGAATTCAGTTATTGCGATTGCCCTAACGGTGCTAGAGGTGTCCCATGAGCCTGGGGCGTGAGTTCAGTACTGAGTGAGACTTAAGTCTTGTGTACTCGATAATTATTTCTGAGTACACAAGACTTTTTATGAAAGGATTCATCATGGATCGGTATTGTGAATGATGGTTTTATGCTGGTGTAATCTCCCCTCTGTCCGAATCACTGATCTTGCTCATGTGTTGGAGTAACACGTACCGTTCGTCCTTTTTCAAGTGATGTACGGCCCGTAGCAACTTGTTCAGGGGAATGATGTCCTCATCTCCGTCAGGCCGACAAAGGCGAGCATTAATCGCATCCTCAATCGGTTGTTGCTTCTCAATCGGCGTCATCTTCATGTACATTCGCCTCAGAGTCTCAACGGAATGCCCCATCATGTAGGCCAAAGACCGCAATTCGGTGTCCGACAATCCCACTTGCCAACCCCAGGTTGCCCAGAAATAGCGCATGGTATGTGGGGTAATGGGTTTTCCGATTAATCGGTGAGAGTTACAACGAATGGCTTCAATGTAGGCGATTTCATTGTATGGCAAGCCACGGGTTGGAGTTACAAAGAGGTGCCCGACCCTCCATACATTTCCTTGCACATCGGTCGCTTCAGTATCTTTTGGGTTAAACGTGGCCCGACCCGCCGTCATCCAAACCCCTTGAGTGCCATGATATCGAGGATTACTCCCCTGATAGGGAGACGGAGTGAGCTTTGGAGACGGCTTCGACAACGGCCACCAGACCCCTTCGAGATAACACTCAATGTGTTGGTAAAAGGTTGTGCCATTGGGAAACACACGGTTGGGAATAATCGTTTGATGAATACCAATACTCTTGCTGGTCTTCTGGGCTCTGACCTGGCGGACCCAAACGCCCTTTGGATAAGACTGTCCATCCACGCTGTAGG
>JAYKJC010000535.1:0-14053 GCA_035285885.1 Leptolyngbyaceae cyanobacterium
CAGGCACTTCATAGAGCATCCACTCCATGTGACTCCACCAAAAGCCTTTTCTAGAATCGTGGTGATCGACCTCTTGGTCAGAGTAGAGATGATGATGGCGGTGTAAGGCAACCCACCAGATGACTCCCCCTTCCATTGCGAGAGAACCGAAGAACACCAGCAGATACTCTAACCATTTCGGTACGTGGAAGCTTCGGTGGCTCACCAGCCGATGCCATCCTAAGGTAATCCCCAAACCTCCTGTAACCCAATACAAGACAAACATGAGCCCCACAGCAGACCAGCTAAAGTTGCTGGGCAATAGAGCAAACAATGCTCCAATATGTATGATCAGCATCACAATGATGACTGTCCAATCCTTCTTCAACCCTGGAGATTTGAGCCGAGGAAGTTTAGGTGTGTTCGTTTTTGATGCTGAATTTGACGATGTCGCAAAAGCCATACGGAAAACCCATACTAAACAGCAATGGGGAAATAGAACTCATGATCAATTTCGCCGCATCACAGAGTAGGACGTGTTGGAAGTCAACCGTGGTTGTGTGCGTGCAGTATTCACACGACCCTTAGACAGAGGTCAGCGAGAAGCTCAACACGACTAGATGCGAACTGACATTCGATTACATCGAGCCTGCTTTAAATGACATTCGAGAACCGATATTCAACAATGCTTGAAAATGAGTTTCTAATTGCTGGGCGTGAGGTTGGCGTCAATGATCCATAGCTCTGTCGCCCAACCCTTGCCCAAACAAGCCCCTATACCAATTTCATTTCTTCAGTGACGATCGCTCGTAGAATACCTAAGAGTCTTGAACAAGCTTAATTTTTTGTGCCAAACCCACTGCACTCAGAGCCTTGATCATGAGCCACGTCGCATCAAACTCCCACCACTTTAAGCCGTGACGGGCAGAATATTGATACATGTGGTGATTGTTATGCCATCCTTCGCCGTAGGCCAAGAGGGCAACCCACCAGCAGTTTGTGGAGCGATCGCCCGCATCATAGGTACGGTAACCAAAGGTGTGGGTGGCGCTGTTCACCAACCAGGTGGTGTGATACACCAGCACAAGCCTCAAAAAGACGCCCCACACGACAAATGACCACCCGCCGATGAGGTACAGCACAACAGCAAAGGCCACTTGAACCAAAACAAAATATTTATCTAAAAACTGATAAAACTTATCGTCGGCAATATCTTTAGTAAATTTTGCAATCTCAGATTCTGCGGGCACTTCGTAGAACATCCATTCCATATGGCTCCACCAGAAGCCCTTCGTTGCATCGTGATGATCTACATCTTGGTCAGAATAAAGATGATGATGACGGTGCAGTCCGACCCACCAGATCGGGCCACCCTGGGTTGCTAGCGTGCCGCAAAAAACAAAAAAATACTCTAACCATTTCGGCGTTTGAAAACTTCGATGGGTTAATAGTCGGTGCCATCCGAGGGTAATGCCACATCCTGCCGTTAGCCAATGAAGGAAAAGGCAGAGTGCGACCGCTGACCAGCTAAAAAATGCAGGCACGAATGCCAGTAGCGCCAGCAGATGAAGCACGACCATGAAAATCGTGGTTGGCCACGAAATGGGAGGTTTTTGTGTTAATGCAATAGTCATCAAATAATCTCAATTGGAACAGGGTGCAGGATTTGCGACACAATGTAAAATCGCATTTCACTGCAACAAAACTAAATTCGAACCCTCTACTAAGGTTCCTACAAAAACAGAGCCTTTCAAGGAAAAAAGGAGCAATGCCCCAATATGAAAAGTTCTGAATTGATTCAACAGGCAGAACGAGCACTCTTACCGATTTTTTCTGGAATTGACGCTCAGGTCAAGAAAAATCTGTCTCTGGTACTCGACGCACTGCGGACTCATAAGGTCGGAGTGCATCACTTCTCTGGCATCACCGGGTACGGTCACGATGACTTGGGCCGCCAAACATTTGACCGTGTATTTGCCGATGTGGTGCGAGCAGAAGCGGCTCTCGTTCGCGTTCAATTCGTTTCAGGAACTCATGCGATCGCCTGTGCGCTCTACGGGGTTTTGCGCCCTGGAGACGAAATGCTGGCGGTGGCCGGAGCCCCCTACGACACCCTTGAAGAGGTCATCGGGGTGCGTGGCACAGGCCAAGGGTCACTCCGAGAACTCGGCGTTCACTATCGCCAACTCGACCTGACAGACACGGGCACGATCGACTGGGAGGCTCTGAATGAGGCTGTTCGACCCGAGACTCGACTGGTGCTGATTCAGCGATCGTGTGGATATTCGTGGCGTCCAAGCTTGGCGATCGCCGACATTGAACGCATCATCCACATTGTCAAGCGTCAGAACCCCGCGACTCTCTGCTTTGTTGACAACTGCTATGGCGAATTTGTTGATGATCTCGAACCCACTGCCGTTGGGGCCGATTTGATGGCCGGGTCGCTGATCAAAAACCCAGGTGGAACCCTGGTTCCTGCTGGGGGCTACGTTGCTGGGCAAGCAGAATGGGTCGAAGCTGCGGCCTGTCGCCTGACGGCACCAGGGATTGGCAGCTCAGGAGGCGCGACATTTAATCAAAATCGTCACCTCTTTCAGGGACTTTTTCTGGCTCCCCAAATGGTCGGAGAAGCCGTCAAAAGCAGTCACCTGGCGGCCTACGTGTTTCAGCACTTGGGGTACCCTGTTCAGCCGACTCCACTGGTACCTCGGAGAGACGTTATCCAGGCGATTCAACTGGGCAGTCCTGAAAAAGTGATTGCCTTTTGTCGAGCCATTCAAACGTTTTCACCCGTCGAGTCATACCTCGATCCTGTCCCTGCGAACATGCCCGGCTACGATAGCAAACTCGTCATGGCCGGAGGAACATTCGTCGATGGCAGTACCTCTGAACTTTCTGCGGATGGTCCGCTTCGGGAGCCCTATATCGTCTATTGCCAGGGGGGAACCCATTGGACCCACGCTGCAATTGCACTAGAGGCTGCCGCAGAGGCCGTTGGCTCTGCCTCATCAAGCATGAATAGGGGCGTTTAACCAGAGCGTCGTTCAGGCGTTCAGAGAGTTGATCGAACCCTTAGTTGTGCTGAGCAACGGAATTCTGCTCAGACCCCATCTGGCACGCCACTTCATACAGGTGGACATCGGGTTGTTGAGAAAACAAAGGTGCCATTTGCTTGAGGATACGGTTATGAGCTTCACCCTGATTCGCTTCCATATCCTCAACGCTATTCCAAAAAATGACGGAGATACCCCGGTCACTCTCAGGATCGCGGAGCAAATAGGCTCCCTTAAATCCACCTGCGTAAGTAGAGACCGCTTGCTCATAGAGCTGGCGTGCTTCATCAAACTTACCGGGTTTAAACTCCCCAACAGCAACATGCACGCATTCACGTGTTAAAAAATCTTGAAAATCACCCATAGAATTCACTCCTCGTCATCATAGGTGTGGGCTAATCAGCCAAGCGCTATGGTCGGCTGAATATTCTTTTATGACTAGTCATACACGCTACCAAAGATGTTTCTATTTCTCTCAAAATTACTGCCTATTTTTATATATCCGCTCGGACTCGCCTGCGTCCTCATGGTGGTGGCTCTCTGTACGCTCTGGAAACGCCCACGAATCGCGGCGTTGAGCCTCATTCTTGCCCTGGTGGTGATCGTGAGTTTCAGTAGCGAATACGTCAGCAAAGGGCTGGGGCGATCGCTCGAATGGCAACATCTCCCCCCTGACCCGATGCCCATCGCCGATGCCATCGTTGTTCTCGGCGGAGCCATCCGTCCTGAATTGCCCCCTCGCCCCTGGATTGATTTGAAAGATGCGGGCGATCGCCCCCTGTATGCCGCACAGCTGTATCTAGCAGGGAAAGCGCCCCTCATCATCATGAGTGGCGGACGGATTAACTGGAAGAATGGGGGGCCCCCGGAGTCATCGGACATGGCAACGCTGGCAGAGGCGATGGGCGTGCCTGCTGAGGCCATTCTGGAAGACCCGACCTCTCTAAACACCTATGAGAATGCGGTGAACGTGAAACAAATCTTAGAACGGGAAAACTTGAATACTATTTTGCTGGTCACGTCGGCCATCCACATGCCGCGATCGCTCAAAATCTTCGAGAAGCTGGGAATTGAGGCGATCGCCGCCCCCACTGACTATCGAGTTGCCCAGCGATCGCCAGACGCCAACGAAACCTGGCGCGCCCAACTGGTGAATGTGCTGCCAAGCGTGGAGAGACTTGATTATTCGACGCGGGCTATCAAAGAATACATCGGCCTGGTCATTTATCGATTACGCGGATGGCTCTAAATCATCACTGGCGAAAGAATACAGCCGGAGGGAAGGGCGATCGCCCCGACTTGGCAGAACGTCCTGTTTTACTCTGCAAATCTTGTTAGTTTTTAGAAATGGCTTCTATGATGGTCGATGGTTCTTTTCCTCCACTCACTCAGTGGTCAGACATGTGAATGCTCGTTGCTTGATTTCTAGTCTTCTGGGGCCACTGGCGATGCTACTAGTGGCGTTGCCAGTCGGCGCTGCACAACTCCAATTTTGGAGATTTAATGCAGCTGAAAATCGTCTCGTTTTTACAACGGATGAGAGTGTCCGGCCTCGGGCGCAACTTGTCCGTAACCCGACTCGCGTGGTCATTGATCTACCAGGGGTTCAAATTGGCTCTGTGGCTCGCAGCCAACTGGCGGCAAGTGAGGCCGTTAGAGAAGTGCGGGTGGGTCAATTTGATGGTGAAACCACTCGCCTGGTGATTGAGTTCAACCCAGGCTATACCGTTGATCCCCAAGCCGTGGTCGTGCGAGGGTCAACCCCTACGCAGTGGATTGTCGAGCTTCCTGAGCCTCAACGGGAAGATGGCAGTCCGATTGCGTCCAGTTCCAACCTCCCCACGTCTGAACGCTCTAGCACTGAACCTGCGTCGTTAGTCGAAGGAGCCGCGACGCGTCTTGATGGTGTGCGGGTCACGCAAAGCGGTTTATTTCTTGAAACGGCGGGTGCAGTTCCAGAAATGGACATTGACCGGAGTCGAAGGCGAGGACGAGTGACGCTGGAGCTTGAAAATACATCCCTTTCAACAGAGATCGAAGAGGTTGTTGAGCTGAACCAGTTTGGGGTGGAGGAGATTCAGTTCGAACAGAAAGATGATGATCCACCCACGGTTGAAGTCAGGCTTGAGCTGGAGGAGGACGATGAAACCAACTGGAGAGCCAGTGCAACCAATTTGGGGGGAATTGCACTCGTTCCTGTTGGGAGTTCTATCAGTACGGGGGTTAACCGACCTCAACAGCCGTTGCCGACGCCCTCCCGTCCGGCCCCTGCTCAAGCGGCTCCGGTGATCGCCACCATTCAACAGGTCGAAGTCGCGAACAACGGAACTCAACTGGTGATTCGCAGCGACACGCCGATTTCGTCTTACACCTCCGGGTGGGATCGACGGACGACGGACTACCAGATTGTGATCAACAATGCGCGGCTGGCAGGGGCGATCGCCGATCCTCAAATTCCTGAAGGAGGGCCGTTGCGGCGAATTCGCCTCCGGGAAGAAAACAACACCGTGATTGTGTCCCTCGCGCCAACATCGGGTGTCCAAATCGGAGATGTGATTCAGCCCAGTCAGCAATTGCTGGCGCTCGGCCTGCAAGGGCGACCTGTAGCTGCCCCTGGCTTCACTCCCGCAGCCCCGATTCAACTTCCTAACGTGGCCGGACGCGCCATCGTCATGATTGACCCAGGCCACGGAGGTCGTGATCCAGGGGCTATCGGCATCGGAGGATTGAGAGAAACCACCGTTGTGCTGCCGATTTCCCTCCAGGTGGCCAATCTTCTGCAACAGCAAGGAGTGAATGTGGTGATGACCCGCACCACTGACCAGACCGTCAGCTTAGAGGGTCGGGTACAAATGGCTGAGCGGGCAAACGCCAGTATCTTTGTCAGCATTCACGCTAACGCGATTAGTTTGAGTCGTCCCGATGTGAACGGCATCGAAACCTACTATGCATCCCCTCAAGGAGCGCGACTCGCCCGCGCCATTCACAACAGCATGCTGCAAGCTGTCGGTGGGCCAGATCGAGGGGTGCGTCAGTCACGCTTCTTCGTGCTCCGTCGAACGTCTATGCCTGCGGCGCTGGTTGAAACCGGATTTGTCACCGGAGCACGCGATGCTCCCCTGCTCAATGATCCCGCCTATCGAGAACGGCTGGCCCAGGCGATCGCCCGAGGGATTCTGCTGTACCTTCAGGGCTATTAGGAGCGACTAAAGGCGAATAGATTCAAGCGAGTACACTGGAAGGTAGCTAGAAATTGCATTGTAGGCAGATTGCACTGTAGGCCGTATGACTAATTTCACACCCTCACCAACCGAGGCGATCGCCCAAGAATGGTGGGTGCAGCGCTGGGTAGACTTGCTGAATTCGTATCGCTTCAAAAAGCGACTGGAGCGAGGACGCACCTATGCCCGAGAAGGCAACATCTTGAGCTTGGAATTTCGCAACTCCAAAGTTCACTCGAAAGTCCAAGGCACGGCACCGTTGCCCTATAAACTCACCATCTGGCTCGATGCCTTTACCGACGAAGACTGGGAATTCGTCATCGACACCATGGCTCAGAAGGCGGTGTACTCCGCAAAGCTTTTAGCGGGTGAAATGCCGGATGACATCGAGTCGGTGTTTACCAGCAACGGGCTGAGTCTGTTTCCCTTTGCCTTGTCGGGTGTCCATTCTCGCTGCAACTGCCCTGATCCGAAAAACCCGTGTAAGCATATTGCTGCTGTTTACTATCAGCTCGGTGACTTCTTTCGAGAAGATCCGTTTGTTCTGTTTCAGCTTCGAGGGCGTTCAAAAGCACAAATTTTAGATGCCTTACGCAAGAAGCGAAGCGGGCTCACCTCTGAAGATGCCTCCTCCAGTGGGGATGCCAAGGCTCAATCCGCACCTGCCAAAGAGGATCCGTTGGAAGTCAATTCAGAGCAGTTCTGGAAATACAATGACCCTCTGGACTCCTCCCTCGTAGTGATTACCCCATCCAGCGGTTCCACCATTCTCGATATGTTGGGTCCCATGCCACTCTCCTCCAACGAAGCACAAACCATTCGTCAACATCTCGACAGCATTTATCAAACCGTCGGCCAACAAGCCATGATGACCGCCCTCAGCCGCAACGCTTAGGCCGGAGTGGCCCTTAATGTGCGGCGCTATATGATAAATGCAGGGGTATTCCTACAGTGAACTTATCGTGAATCTTCAGAGTGAACCTCAGTCGATACTGCAATGGTTTCTTCTCCTCTCAACATTGAACGTCAAACTCAAGTCGAGACGGTCGTCTATCCGTGCTCAGATGGTGAACCCGTGGCCGAAAGCTATCTCCATTTCTATGCCCTCCTGGTTACTCTGGAAGTCCTCAAGCAATATCTAGACGGACAACAGGCGACGGTTCTTGCCAATCAGTTTCTCTACTATTCACAGGGATTTCCCCGGCTGCGTGTGGCCCCAGATGTAATGGTCATTTTTGGCGTTGAACCGGGGGGGCGAGACAGCTACAAAATTTGGGAAGAAGGCGAGACGCCGTCCGTCATCTTCGAGATGACCTCGCAGAGCACCCGCTCTAAAGACGAAACCTTCAAAAAAATGCTGTACGCCCAATTAGGGGTTCAAGAATATTGGCTGTTTGACCCGAAAGGCGAATGGTTGACGCCCCAGTTGCAGGGGTATCGGCTCAGGGGCGCTCTCAATGGCGATCTCCGGGGCGATCGCAATCCTGACCTGGATGACTATGAGCTAATACCCGATGGACACAGCGACGTACTCAAGCTGCGCCTCGAAGCCGATGGTCAGCTCATCAGCTTCTACCGCGATGACTCTGGCGAAAAATTACTCATCCCTACCGAACTCGCTTCAGCACTGGCGCAAGAACGGCAGCGGGCAGACAGGCTAGAGGCCAAACTTCGTGAATTAGGCATTGATCCCAATGAACTGTTCTAGCATCTAGAATCATTCTGACGTGTGACCCCCTCTCATCGTTCACCCAGGTCATCCTGCATGATTTTGAGGCGAATGGTTTGGGAGAGTTCGCTTTGAGGATCACCGAGCTGAATTTCGACAATCTCGCTGGTGAGCGGAGTTAAATAGCTGAGGAGCGATCGCAAATGTGGAGTGCTTTCGCCACTATCGACATACACCCGGTCAGCCAGCTTATTGATGCGTTTCCAGGTGGTGTAGACCTTGGCGATCGCCTGCTCAAGCTGGGCAGACTGGCTCACCAAATCCGCCGCAGAGTTAAGGCATCCAATCCGTAGGGCTTCTTCGAGCGCCCCTTCGAGATTGAGCCCTTCGACATTCAGCGCTTGCACTTGAATCGCCGATTCAAGGTATTTGGAGAGATACTTCGCTTCAGCCGTGGCTTGTTTTAGCGTATCGACGTCGGGATTCGCCGCAACTTCGGTTTGCAGCGAGACCTGATGCGATTCGGGCAGCTTCTCAACTTCTCGAACAAAGGGAGCCACATAGCGCGTGGGAATGGTGTGATTTGCGGCTTTTTCCCGCACCTCTTCAGGCAACAACTCTGAGGTCATGGCAGTCCATTCATCAGAAAGCTGGCGCACTTCCCGACGGGTGATGCGATCGCCCCGACGAGCCGCATCACTAATCATCTGCTGCACCTCAGGAGACGCCTGGGCCGTTTCCACAAATGCCCGCTTGCTGAATTGATTCACATCATCCGGCTCAAGCAAGCCTTCTTGCATCATCAAATCCGCACTATCTGCGAGTTCAATCAGCACATAGGCTTGACTTTTGCTGATTTCCCGGTCTTTCAGCCAGTTGAGGAAGCCTGCTCCCCGACTATCGCCTCTATTTTTTTCGCGATCGCGCACCACCCGCAAAATACGTCCGCGCCAAATGTCTGTTTGTAGGTCGAAGCGATCGCACACCTGCCACGCCAGAGTGACTTGGGTGTCGAAATCAGTGTCCGAAAGGGAGTCATCCTCTGGGTCGGGTAACTGAAAATTTAGATCGGTCAGCGTTTCGAGAGATTGAATGTCATCAGCAGTCCAGCGAGTCGAACGGTCAGCGGCATCAGCCATAAAAAGTATCGGGTTGAAGTATCAGAATTGAAGGGAACAGAGTACTCGGAGCTGATTACAAGAGAATCAGACTCCACAGGGCACTTATTATAGCGGCTTCAATAAACCTGAATTTCATGTGAAGCTTTTGCACACAGCGAATGATCCCCGAGCTACCATCACGAATGGCGGTAGACGTTGAGCTGAGAATCCTCAAGAATCAAGCTCTTTTAGGATCTGCGGTCGTGTGTACCCCATGCCTCGCATCTTTGCCATTCGCCATCGCCCTTGAGTTCTTGAACCTGAATTGGTGTGTTTTATGATCTGTGACCGCTGTACTCGACAATCGTTTTGCATCGCTCGGCAAATGGGAGAGCGATCGCCCCAAATCATGGCCTTACTTCAGAAGATGAAAGCCTGTGGGTTACATCAGCGATTAAAACCGTGAGGACGGGCGTAAAAATAAGGAACGGATATCGAGAATGCATAAAGAACTGATATCGAGAATGCACAGTCCTGATTACAATAGGGGTGTTCTTAGTGCTTAACTCTCAATCATGCTTTTGAAGTCTACGACCCGGCACATTCGTATTTTCAGTGCAGCCGTTGAGGATGACCACCTTATCCCCTCCGATGATAAGCTGACCCTTGATGTTGATCCTGACAATGAATTGAATTGGAGCAACGACGCTCTGAATGCTGTATATCGGAAATTTGATGAGCTCGTTGAAGCTGCTTCAGGCGAAGCGCTCACCGACTATAATCTTCGACGCATTGGGTCTGATTTAGAGCATTTTGTGCGATCGCTCTTGCAAGAGGGAACGATTTCTTACAATCTAAACAGCCGGGTTCGCAACTTTAGTATGGGATTACCCCAAGCTGATGCGGATTTGACAGTTTAGTCTTTGAAAGAAAAGTAAGTAGGGGATTAGCGACTGATTAGCTCGGCAACTATCGAAAATGATTTTACGCACGTGCTTAAGGGCTCGCAGTCCTCTCGCTTGTTGAAGAAAACCCACTTTAGGATCCAGGCTTGTGTCGAGCGAACGTCAGTGGTTGTGTGCAGCATTTAGCATGGCATACCGACCACCCTCATCGCTTTTCATTCTCATGCTTCTCACACTCACCGTTGACACATACCCTTCTCGAATGACACAGCGAAGGACTTTGATTGTTTCACGACGATGTGTCAAATTCTTAAAGTTGCTAAATTAGGCACAGGTTATCTTAAATAAGTCATCAGTCGCCTTTTTGTGTCCCTGATGGGTGTCAGGGCCTGTGAGATGCTTTACTGCCCAAACTACAGCTGCCAAGCGCCGAATGCGGAGAGTCACCACTTTTGTGAGCGGTGTCGGACACTGCTACCTAAACGGTACTTGTGGGCGCTTGGAGAGGCGGTCAACACAATTGCTATCGGGCAACTGCTGGGCAATCGATACGTTTGTAAAGCGCCCCGTATTTTTCTAGATACGCAGCCAGGGGTACCCCCTGATGCCGTTGATGACATTCCCGAATCAGCCCTGCCCTACCTCAAGCTGAATGCATACAGAGCCCATGTTCCCCAGGCGTATGGGTGGGTGGTGGCAGAGACTGATGAGTTTCAAATGCATGCGGTGTTGTTACTTGAATATGGGGCGATCGCCACTCCCCTATCATCCCCCCCCTCACCACTAAGGCAAGCAACATCATCATCCCCCGCCCATGAGTTACCGCTTGGCCCACTGCCCTCCATTGCTGAACAATGGTCAACGGCCACAGCGATGAGGCAGCTTAATTGGCTCTGGCAAATGGCCAAGCTCTGGCAACCTCTCGCTTCCGAGCGGGTCGTCTCAACCCTTGTCAACCCCGACCTCATTCGTGTCGAAGATTCGCTCATCCGCCTGCTGGAACTACAGCACGATCAGCGGCAAACCGCAAACGTCGGAGCCTCTCTGTTTCACCAACTCGGATATCTCTGGCAGCAGTGGTTAGATACCACCCAACCGCAACTCCAACCGTTTCTCAAAGAACTGTGTCATCACCTCATTGAAGGCGCAATACAGCACCCCGGTCAGATTGTGGCCTGCCTCGATCGGGCGTTGATTGCCGCCGGACAGGTTCAAGACCGTTACATTCAATTTGCCAGTCAAACTGACAAAGGTCCCACTCGGCCTCGCAATGAAGACGCCTGTTATCCTCCCAAACCCGGTACGGTCTACCTCAATTCGAAGAAAAGCAAAACTACCGCCGCCCAGCTTGAAGCCTCACTCGTCATGGTGTGCGACGGGATTGGGGGGCATCTTGGGGGTGCCGTTGCCTCCAGTTTGGCCATCGATGCCGTCTATCAACACCTCCATGCCTTACCCCTGGGCCGCATGCGCCCCTTGACGCTGATTACAGAATTGCGGAAAGCGGTCTGCGCAGCCAATGACCTCATCAGTGAACGCAATGACCATGAAGAACGGCGGGAACGCGAACGCATGGGAACCACCCTGGTTATGGGGCTGATTCAAAACCATGAACTGTATGTCACCCATTTAGGCGATAGCCGTGCCTATCTGATCACTCGACAGGGCTGCCATCAAATTACTCTGGATGACGACGTGGCCTCTCGGGAAGCTCGGCTGGGCTACGGACTGTATCGTCATGCCCTGATTCATCCGGGGTCTGGGTCGCTGGTGCAGGCATTGGGGATGGCGTCCTCTGGTTCCCTTCACCCGACGGTTCAACGCCTGGTGCTTGAAGGCGAGGGCATTCTCCTCCTGTGCTCAGATGGACTGAGTGACAATGACCTGATCGACGGTCTCTGGCAGAGTTATCTGTTACCTCTCTTGGAGGCCGATACCAGCGATTCGTCCACAGTAGACCTCGCCAATGTCGTGAGCGACCTCGTCAACGAGGCAAATCAGAAGAATGGTCACGACAATGTGTCTGTCAGTTTGGTGCGTTGGTCAGCGCACCACTCGTCTCCCTTCACCCTGGAGGCGAATCTCGCCATTCCACCCAAGTTGACCTCATCCATTCCGGGGCTCACCAGTCGAGAACAGGCTCCATCTGAAATCCCAACAGCTCCTGACAACTTAATTCCAGCCGCATCTCCCACAAAAATTGTCACGCCTCCAGAACCCTCTACATTACCAACGTCCACCAAGCTGGACACCACAATGGGAACCCGATCGCTCGTTTCGCTCCTGGTGGGCATTGTGTTCTTAATGGGGTTGGGGAGTGTGCTGGCCTATGTATTACTTCCATCCGTGAGCGATCGCATCGATACTTGGCTGGGGTTAAAGGGGCCGTCTACTCAAGACAGACCCGAACAAATTGAGTCTGATGATGACCCCTTGGATGGC
Source organism: Leptolyngbyaceae cyanobacterium (assembly GCA_035285885.1). Classification (GTDB taxonomy): domain Bacteria; phylum Cyanobacteriota; class Cyanobacteriia; order CAKZMO01; family CAKZMO01; genus JBCCWF01. The sequence continues at coordinate 12,370 of JAYKJC010000535.1, forward strand.
GATCCAGGCACCCCCGATGATTTGGAGAATCCTACAGCTCCTTTGACCATTGGGGCTTTTGTGCAAGTCATTCGAACTGATTTGGGCGAGAATCCTGAATCGGTGGGTGAATCAGCGGAAGGGGGCGATCGCCTATACGCTATGCTGTATCCCGATCCGTCCTTTCTTCCCCCTGACTCCTCCGCTCCAGCCAATGCTCCCGCTTCATCAACAGCAGCCGGAACACCTCAGCCCGAACCACCCTCCGTAGATTCTGTGCCTGATGCGTCTTCCGTCCAAGGAACGCAGGGTGGACGCTTGATTGAGCGTCCGACTCCCGTTGCCGCAGGCACGGTGTTGAGAATTATCCGACAGCAGGAAGATGATGAACAGCGCCGATGGATTCACCTGAGAGTTTGCCAAGTGGCGACGAATCCAGACGCTTCTTCAATTTCAGGAGAAACTCAAGCGCCCCTTCCCCCTTCCCCTTCGTCTGAGCCTGAATTACGCGTTGGCCAAATCGGGTGGATGGCAGAAGAGGAGTTACGCACGGTGGCCGATCTTCGTCCATCTGTGAATACCAGTGAATTAGAACCCTGCCGTGCAGAGGATTCTGCATCATAGGGTTCAGATCCAGCTCAAGAGATTTCCCGAACGAACGTACGCGTCAGCGCACAGAATCAACGAACCGAAAATGCTTCGCTAAATCTGCGAGTCACGGGTTCGAGTAAAAAGGTGAGCACTGATTTTTGGCGAGTCACAATTTCCCCTGTGGCTGCCATGCCCGGCACCAGGGCCACCTCTTGGCCTCTCAACTGCATGGAACTTTGACTCAGCTCAATCTGTGTGAGAAAAACCGGGCCGAGTTGCTCATCCACGATCGCATTGGGACTGATCTGAACCACGGTGCCATCAATGGTGCCAAATTCTTGAAAGGGAAATGTGGCGACTTTAACCTTGGCTCGCATGTCTTCGTGGATAAACCCGATATCTCGGTTGAGCACTTTGACTTCAAGAAGGAGTTGATTATCACTCGGCAAAATTGAGAGGAGTTCTTCGCCGGGTTCAATCGTTTTCTCCGCCAGGGTGGCTTGAAGGTTATAGACCCGTCCAGCGATGGGCGCTGTAATCACCTGACTATTTGCTCGAATCGTCGCCTGATTGAGCTGACCCTGAATGTTGGCGAGTTCTTCTCGACGCTGGTTGAGCTGGGTGAGAACCTGACTATCGCGTTCTGAGGACAGGCGATCGCGCTCTTGAACCGCCACTTGATACGCCTGCTCGGCTTGACGAATCGCCTGCTGCTGAACGTTAATTTGCTGCTCGATGGACTCTAATCGATCTTGAGCTTCAGTGAGGCGATCGCGCGCTTCTAAATAATCAAAACGAGCAACCGCACCTTCCACTAATTCACGCAGGTTTTCCTCCCGGTCTTGAGCATTCTCTAGCAACGACCTCGCATTCGGCAGACTCGCTTGAAGCTGACCCAAGCGAGCCTGAGCTTCATCAATTGCAGCGGCTTGCCGGGCAACCTCCGCTTCAGCGGCCTGTTGCCGGGTAGCAAATTCGGATAAGCGAGCCGCGAGTAACTGGTCTTGAAACGGTGTACCGCCTGTTGGGTCGCCATTCACCTCAGCTTCGAGTCGCGCAATATCCTGTTGAATGAGGTCGGCAGACGCTGTGAGCCGATCCACATCGGCCTGGT
>JAYKJC010000536.1:0-3382 GCA_035285885.1 Leptolyngbyaceae cyanobacterium
ACGCGATCGCCCCGAGAACTGGCTAATCAAAAGATTCAGCTTCGCAAACAGCAGGAAACTCTCCTCCGCGACCTGCTCACTGTGGTTGATGCCCTCGACCATGCTGCCGATCATTGGCACCAAGCCACTGTGTCTCAGAGTTCTGCCACTGACTCGCAGGCTGATGTCCAGAGCAAACCGCAGTCTGCCACGTCGTCCTCTTCTCCGGCTCCCTCCTCTGTCATCGACCGCTTGCAGCACTGGCTACAGCAGCTAGGCATTGTCTCAAGTGCGTTGTCTGGTAGGAACAGCGATCGCCCTCCCCATTCAATGTCAGAATCTTCAACGTCAGAGTCTTCAACCTTACAGTCCAGAACGAATGCTAAGGCAGACGATGACGACGAGCCAACCCTGGCAGAAGTGATCACTAGCGCCCGAGATGGCGTTGATATGATTCGCGAATCGATGATGACTGTCCTCAACAAACATCAGGTCGTTCCCGTTGCCACTCAGGGACAGCCCTTCGATCCTACCTATATGAATGCGTTGGGGCAGCAACCCGACGATCGGGTTCCGCCGAATACCGTCATTCAGGAGGTGGTGAAAGGCTATCGCTGGCAAGACCGGATTTTGAGAGAGGCGCAGGTGATTGTGGCGGTTCCCTCCACCCCCGCTTCAAATTCTCCGTCTTAGTTATACCTTGAGATCCAGAAATTAATTATCCAGATAATTATCAGAAATTTAAGGTGATGCAACAGAAGGAACAAACCTATGGGACATGTAGTTGGCATTGATTTGGGCACAACGAACTCGGTTATCGCCGCACTGGACGAGGGGCAACCCTGGGTCATTCCCGATGGGGAGGGTGATTTACTGCTGCCTTCCTACGTTGGCATCAGCGATACCGGACAACTTCTGGTCGGACAAACGGCCCAGCGGCAATATGCGGCGGCTCCAGAGCGCACCGTCAAGTCCATTAAGCGCCAGATGGGAACCGACTATACGGTAACGTTGGGCGATCGCACCTATCGACCTCAAGAAATTTCTGCCATCATCCTACGCACCCTCAAACAGCGGGCAGAAGAGGCGTTAGAAGAAGAGGTCACCCAGGCGGTGATTACCGTTCCAGCCTATTTCACCGATGCTCAGCGACAGGCGACCAAGGAAGCCGGAGAAATTGCCGGGTTTGAAGTGCTGCAAATTCTGAATGAACCCACTGCCGCCGCGCTCGTGTTCGACATCCAGTCTGAGGACACCGAGAATGTGCTGGTCTATGACCTGGGAGGCGGCACCTTTGATGTTTCTATCGTGGAAGTGACAGGCAATGTCACAGAGGTTTTGGCCAGCCACGGCAACAACCGATTGGGGGGCGACGATTTTGACCGCCAACTCCAGCGACATCTCGCTGACCGATTCTTACAAATTCACGGCACCGAAGTTCCTCAAGATGCGGGGACACAGGCTCGGTTGATGAGTGCTGCCGAAAGGGCAAAGATTGAACTGAGTGAACATGCCTTTGTAACCGTTCGGCAACCTTTTCTGGCCAGCGATGGTGGAAAAGCTCTGCACCTGGACGTTGAAATTGCCCGCGAAGATTTTGAGAGTCTCATTCATCCGTTGCTTAAAGAAACTCTGGAGGCCATCGACCGAGCGTTGAGCGATGCCGACATGACCGCCGATGATATTGATCGCGTCATTCTGGTCGGCGGTTCAACTCGCATTCCCCTGGTACAAAAGATGGTCGAAGACCATCTGCTCGGTACCCCCGTCAATAGCTTTGAACCGGATTTGTGTGTTGGGCTGGGGGCGGCGCTCCAGGCTGGGGTTTTGTCTGGCGAAGATGTGGAGTCGATTTTGGTAGATGTGACGCCTCACTCCCTCGGCATTGCTGCCGTGATGGATACTCCCATGGGGCCAATGCCGAACATGTTCAGCGTCATCATTCCCCGCAATACCGTCATTCCCACCTCCCGTTCTGAAGTCTATCGGACGACGATGGATCAGCAGGACATGGTTGAAGTTGAGGTTTTCCAGGGAGAGAATGCGATCGCCCGTGAGAATGTCCCCCTGGGCTCGTTTAGAATCGAAGGACTCCCGCCAAAACCCGCCGGAGCTTTACAAGTCGAAGTCCACTTTGACTTTGACCTCAACGGCATTTTGACCGTGACCGCCATTGAAAAAGGAAAGGGCCAGCAAACCTCTCTCGTGGTTAATGACGCCGCAACAGGACGGCTCTCCAGTCAAGAACTCAATCAGTCGAGGGAGGCGATCGCCGCTCTATTTGAAGGCTCTGCGGTGATTGAGGCAGATTGGATGTCTAAGACCTAGCCCACCCCAGAGTCAGTAAGGCCCCTTAATCCGATTGCAACCCACTATAGATTTCTTGCGTCCCAGCTTTCAGTCGAATGGGGTCAGCGGTATATTCTTGCCACTGATGGTTGAACTTTTCCACCACATGAGTCCGCACAGTAAACTGAAGCGGCACGCCCGGATGAACGTCGATTGTCAAGGCTGAATAGGGACGCCGTTTTTCACTTCCATGCCCTGTGAGACCCAGAAATGCATGAGATTTAGCCACTTCGCGTTCTTCATTCTCAATCGCTTCTGTGAGCACATCTCCTTCGGGACGTTGTCGGCGCAAGCTAAACCCACTGCCGCCACACACCAAAAAGGGAGTCTGCGAATCAGCGTGCCCGGTGTCGAGGGTTTGCAGATATTCGAAACAGTGGGCATGACCGTTAATCACTAAATCAACAATGGGGCGATCGCCCCCATTATTGCCAAGGGCGACCTTCACCGCATCCAGTACCCGCCGAAGCTGATAGCGCACTGCCAGAGTTTGGCCTTGATACCACTTCGTTGTTTCGGTCACATAAGGAGGATGGTGAAAATACAGCACTCGGCCTCGTACACCAGGGGTTTGGCATGAATCAATCAAACGCTGCTTCAGCCAGTTGAGTTGCTCATGATCAACCGTTATTTTTCCGTGAAAATTATCGAGTTGCTTATCAATGTCACGGAGCTGTTCATCAAGTTGCTCTAGATGAACATAGCGATCTTGACCATCATTATCTTGTTCTGTGGGTAGCTCCTCTAGGAGCTGATTGTAGCGAGCAAGGAGTTGCCTGCGCTGATTCATCAGTGCATATCGTTGGGTTTCCCCCTCTGGATGATTGAGGGGCGGGAGAGGCGCATTAAAAGTATTTGAATCAAGGGCAAAAAAATCAACCCCTCCTTGTCGAAAGGTGTAGTATCGGTTGGGCTAGCGTGTAAATGCGCCAGAAACGTACTGCAAACACCGTCCTGTAGAAGTTTCAGCCGTATAGCGTTGAGCGATGTGCTCAGCCAATCGGTGGGCGTCATAGCCTTTGAGATAATCGAGAAACGCTCGGGCAAAAACATC
>JAYKJC010000537.1:0-3828 GCA_035285885.1 Leptolyngbyaceae cyanobacterium
GTGTGGGGCGCAGTGCGCCCCACACACATTTTTTGTGCTTAACGCGATTGCAAACCGCGATAATCGTAGGGGCATGACACTGTCATGCCCCTACAAACCTATGCGGTAGATTAGTTTTGGGGCAGGCACCTCTGCTGCTGCGGGGTGGTTCTTGGAACAACAACCCGACGAACTGCCGCTCAGCGAACCGTAACAGGAACAACGCAGACAACAGGAACAACAACATCGGCTTCCGAGTGGTGTGTTCTTCGCCCAGTACTCTTCACTGCCAGAGCTAATGGATGGGAATTCATTGGGAGTGCCCTGAAGAGTCCAGACCTGTTCCAGTGATGGAGTAATACTCTATCCAAAAATAAAACCGGGTCAGTGAGCTTGGTAGGGGTATACCGAACAGTTCACTGACTCATCCTAAACAAAGGTGATAATGTAACTCGATCCACGGCAATTCTTCATTGATGGGCGATCGCCCTCTGCTAGTAGTCCTGGAAATGCCCTCCAAGCTTTGTCTGCGAACCTCATCAACGGAGCCAGAGCAAAGATCCCTGGGTTCTTTGGCCAAAAACGGGACGTTTGGGTTCATGACCGAGGAGAACCCAGGGATCTGTATGGGGATGACGGTCAAGATCCCTGGGTTCTTTGACTAAAGAACGAGACTTGGGTTCATGGCCAAGGAGAACCCAGGGATCTGTATTGGCGATCGCCCCCCTTCCCCAATCCATCTATTCCGGCCAACTCGCCTCAATATCCGCCAGCACCGTCTCCAGGTCAGAACCACCGACATAGTTCACGACACTCGTCCAGAAGGCACCTGTCCCCACGGCTCCGGGCATCATGTCAGAGCCATCGAACCGCACCGAATCCGCATTCGCCAAAATCTCGGCCTGCTTCTGACTGACCGGATCGGGATACACATCCACGGCGACGGCCTTATGGGGAGAAATGAATCCGCCCAGGCTCGCCCAGATCTCGTGGGGTTCTGAGGTGGTGAGATATTCCAGAAATTGTCGGGCTTCTGGGGTGTCGTTAAACATAGAGAACACGTCTCCCGCCACCAGCACCGGAAGCCCATAGGCATCGTCAATGGGCGGCAGCGGAAACACGTCTACGTCTTCACCCAGCACCACATCCTCTGGAAAGAAGGAAGCGATGAAATTGGCCTGACGGTGCAGGTAGCAGTCGGGGGGATCGGCAAAGAGGCCGTTGGGTGAGTCGCCAAAGGGGGTGCTGATGACGCCGACGGTGCCGCCTAAAACGTAATCGGGATTGAGGGCGATCGCCCCAAACTCTTCAAATGCCTCGGCTACTTCTGGCGCATCGAAGGGGATCTCATGGGTCACCCACTGGTCGTAAACCTCGCCCCCCTGGGTTCGCAGCATGATGTCTTCAATCCAGTCTGTGCCGACCCAGCCTGTCGCGTCTCCGCTTTCCATGCCCAGGCACCAGGGCACGCCGCCATCCGCCACAATCTGATCCGACAGCACCCTCATCTCATCCCAGGTTTCGGGAATCGTATATCCTGCTGCGTCAAACGCCGGGGGACTGTACCACACCAGACTCTTCACCGAGGCCCGATACCACACCCCATAGATCTGGTCGTCAATTGTTCCCAGATTAATCCAGTCTTCCGGGTAGGACTCTGCAAGAGCTTCAGCGCTCAAAAAAGCGTTGAGGGGAATGAGCTGTCCTTCTGTGGCGAAATCGGCCATGAGTCCGGGCCGTGGGAACATGGCGATGTCTGGAGCGTTCCCCGAATCCACTCGCACGGGCAGCAGCGTTGCAAAGGCGTCGGTTCCTTCATAGACCACGTCGATGCCTGTGGCTTCTTCAAAAGGGGCGATCGCCTGCTCAAATTTTTCCTGCTGTTCACCGACAATGACGCCTAAAACGGTGACTGTTGGCTGATCGGGATCACTGCTATTCTCACCCGGCATACATCCGGTTGCACCCAAAAAAAGCCCGATAGCGGAGAGTCCAATGGCTGTTCTACGGGCTATCGTTCTACGGGCTATCGTTTGATCGGTTATCAGTCCACAACCGCGTGCCCCTGCGAAAGAGCGTAGTGACGATAACCCGTGATCGTTTTTCATGTCGATCAACCTCCTATTTCTTCTTGAAAGAAGAATACCTCATGGAATGACGGGAACCTGTGGCGTTAGAGCAGGGCTTAGACGCACGCACACCGCAAGCAATTCAAAATCTACCGAGGGAGGGATGGCTAAACCTACCATTTGTAGGTTAATAGACATGTTGAAAGTTTATTAAGAAACCTAAATTAAAATCTAGCTATTGCAAATGATGCGTATCTGGCGATCGCAGTTAGGAGCGAATGAATCTCCTGGATGTGCAGAGCTGGATGCAATTCACTGCGGCTTTATAGCGGTTTGCTAATGGGTCAAGTACAAAATCAACCCATGAACAAGGGGCTTAAGCCCCTTGCCTGTGCTTAACCAGCTTGCACATCGCTTTATGCCATCTTCGTTACGTCGCTCTCGATCGAAGCTCGATGTTCCAGACCATCATTCTCGACTAATCTCGACTAATGTGGTTTGCAAAGGGAGAAGAAGGAGTTAGATATCGAAATTTGGCGTCTGTCAGTTTTGAGTCAGTTTTTACTGAGCCTGGTTACCCCCATCCCGTCAAAGACTAATCCTGTCATAGGAGTTGACCCGTACTTAATGGAATTGTTCCGATTGTTCGGGGTTCGAATGTCTTTAATGCTCAGGCTTTCTAGCTGAAACGCTTTCATCGAGATGTGTCGAGCGCTATTGCAGCGCTAGGGACATCTTGGTATTGTTGACACACTTTTAGGAGGCAGTGGCATGAAGTCATCACTCGTCATTCTGTACCATCGTGAACCTTACGATGAGGTTGTTGAAAATGGCAAAACCTACTACCGAGAAAAGAAAAGTCCAAATGGCATTGTTCCCACACTAAAGAGCTTTTTCCTGAATGCAGAAAGTGGAACCTGGGTCGCCTGGAAACAGATTACGCCTCAACAGACTTCGAGCTTTGAGACGCGGGTGACTATGGATGGAATGACGGAGAAGGGTGGAAAAAATACCGTTGTTCGTCGCATTCCCCTCAACGCTGACCAGGTAAAGAATTTCTACCACATCACGTCTAAGGAAGCGTTCTGGCCGATTCTGCACTCGTTCCCCTGGCAGTTTACCTATGACTCCTCTGACTGGGACAACTTTCAGCATATTAATCAGTTGTTTGCAGAGGCCGCCTGCGAAGAGGCCGAAGATGATGCGCTGATCTGGATTCACGACTACAATCTCTGGCTCACGCCGTATTACATTCGGCAAAAGATGCCCAATGTAAAGATTGCGTTTTTCCATCACACGCCCTTCCCGGCAGCAGACATCTTTAACGTGCTGCCCTGGCGCGAGAATATTATCGACAGCCTGTTGTGCTGTGATTTGTGCGGGTTCCACATTCCTCGCTACGTCGAGAACTTTGTTCAGGCGGCGCGGAGTGTGCGGTCAATCGAAATCATCAAGCGTGAGCCCGTTGCGTCTGCCTTCACATCCGTGGGGTCTGCCCTGGCTGAGCCAGAATTGACGACCTGTGTGAAGTATGGCGATCGCCTGGTTCACCTGGATGCCTTCCCCGTCGGAACGAATCCCTCACTGATCAAATCCATTCTGGCTAAGCCCGAAACCCTAGAGCGCGTCAAACGCATCCGTGAAGATATCGGTGACAACACCCTGATCATCTCAGCAGGACGAGTGGACTACGTTAAAGGCAACCGAGAAATGCTGTGGGCTTACGAGCGTCTGCTTGAGAGACGCCCGGATCTCCACGGCAAGATCAACATGATTGCCA
>JAYKJC010000538.1:0-6468 GCA_035285885.1 Leptolyngbyaceae cyanobacterium
CCCTTGAGATTTGGACTGGGCTGAAGGCGACACGGAGAAAATCAGAGAACTGAATGAGGTTCGTTTTTGAAACGCTTTGCCATCACTCGGTGGCGTGTAGAGAGAAACGTCTCGCAGGGTTTTCTCTGGATTGGGACGTGTGGGAACCTCAGCGCTGTCGGATGTTCTAAACGCGTCAGCACCCGCCAGAGCGTCCGATGACGCTACGGTGTCCGGTTCTCGCCTATCGGATGCTTCGCTCGATGCTGTGTCGTGTGGGCCATCAGGAGCTACAGCCATGCCACTGGCGTCTGGTGTCTCGCGTTCCTGAGCCACAGGTTCTTCATGAGTATCCTCTGCGTCTTGGGGAGCACCATCCCTGGCAGAAGAAACGTCAGATTCGACAGGTGGGGATTCTCTCGGTGCTTCATCTGTCCTGAAGGAAGGACTGGGCTCCGAGGTGGGGCTGTCGGCTGATTTCGCTTGAGAAGGACGGGCGATCGCCCACAGCGGATGATCATCGTCCGAATTCCTAGCCACCGAAAAGGGCGGAATACTCGTCACCTTCTCAGACCCGGACGAAGGATTGAGATAGGAACCTGGAGTGGTCGTCCAGGGATCGGGGGATGGCTCTGTTGACTGAATCGAGCCTTGACGATACGTTGGGCGATACGTGGGAAACTCATCAGATGACGATGATCCCTCATCATCATCTGACTCAGGTTCAAGGGTTCTTGAAAAAATCTCAGATAGAGACACAGGCCCAGGGGGTTCGGCGCTGAATTCATTTCTCTCTTTCGCCTGCTGAATACGCAAGATTTCTTCGGCAGTTGCATTCACCAATTTGGCAATCTCTTTTGTGCCGTAGGGCTGTTCTTCAGTATCCGCTTCATCGTCCATGAACGGTGGTGAGGGGGGCATGGGCTGAGATTCTGTCTCTGTGGAAGCTGGTTCAGCGTTTGAGAAAGCCGCGTTCACCGATGCGCCTAACGAGTCTGAACGAGTCGGTCTGGATTCACCCGGCAACCGAACGTCTTGCAGTCCTGAGGCATTTCTTGCGTTCGCCTCTTCATCGGTCGGCGTCTCTGTGGGGGAGGGGCGATCGCCCATCTGCCGCAAATCAGGAGGCAAGAAAGACCGCCACTTCACCCATGCTGGCTCCTTTTCTGTAGTTGGAGAGTCTGTTTCTGTTGTGGAAGATTCGGCTTCAGGCGTGTCAGGCTGATTGTCGCGTTCTGTACCTAGCAAATCGCTGAGCTTTTCTGTGAGTGAGAGGGGAGTCGTTGAGAATGGCGTCTTGAGCAGGTCAGGCTCGGGCATCTGCAACCGTTGAGGGTCAGGTTCGGGAATCGGAGTGGGCGATCGCTCCTGCTCATTGACCTGTCCACTGGCCTGTTCACGGACTTGCCCACTTGCGTGTTCGTCAGCCTGGGGATCAGTTGCGGGAACATCGTATTGAACGCTTGAGGGAGTCTCTTCCACTTGTGGTTCAGATGGCGACACTGCCTCAGCACTCTGAGACTCATGAAACGGAAACTCAGGTGATCGGGGCAGATCCGTACGCGCCAGATCCCGTAAGGTGTCTTGAAATCGCGCAGCAAATAAATCTGGCGGAGTCGATGTCGCCTGAGGTTCATTAGCGGGTTCTTCTTGATGAGACGCCTGAGGCGGAAATGAGTCTGAAGCTGTATGGGTTGCCAAATCGTCAACAGACCAGGGCTTGATGTGATTGGTTTTAGGAATGAGGGAATCGGCAAGAACCGTGTTCTCTGAGAATCGGTCAAGGGGAACATCCACAGACGAGGCGGATTCCTCAGTAGACGGAGTGAGATCGGGAGCAGCCTGATTAACCGGAGGAATTGCGCCTTCTGCCAAGGGAATTTGAGGAATGGCAACGTTCGATGAAACCTTGGGATACTCCACTCCTGTTGCTTCGCCTGACGGGGGCGCAGCCGTCTCATAGCTGGGAGGCGGCACTTCCAAACACTTGTCTAGCGCGACCTTAAATTGCAGCGTGTATTGCTGCTGTCGTTGGAGGCGAGCCTGCAAATCGCGACACTGGCGATCGCTCTCCTGAATCTTCACAGACTGCTGAGCCAGGGTTTGGTGAAACTCCTCACATTCTTTCTCAAGCTGGCTCACCCGAGCTTGGCTCGCTTCTAGCTGTCGCGTCAGGGTCTCCACTAAAATCTCTTGACGCTGATTCGCCTGCTGTGCAAATTCCAGTTGATTCAGCAGATAGCTCACCTGCTGAGCTGCATCCACATCCGATTCTGACGCCTGCGGCTCTCTATCATCTGCCCCGTCTACACGATCAAGTTCCTGTTGAAGGGCCTGACGACTTTGCTCCAAAGCTTCCTCAAGCTGAGCCACCCGATCCATCAATTCATGGTTGCGCTGGTTCGTGTCTTGAATTAGCGCGATGAGCCCTTCTGCCGACTGAGGCGCGGATTGGGAGGATTGCTTGGATGCACTGCTGGACGATTTTCCTGGCTTACGAGTCATAAACTGAGCGTAGCGACTCTGACGCTCACTTGCATCTGCACTCACAGCAGAGGGAAATTCAACGGTTTGCCATCCCGGCACCGAGGATGAACGTGACCCACCCACCCCGTCAGGTGATGACGGGTGAGAACGCTGAGGATTGAAAGAGTTAGGGGTTTGTTGAGCCATAGCGCGTCCGTGTTCGTGCAGCTTACTGTGTGCAGATTCCGTGTTATCGCATACTTTTCAAATTGATAACAACTATTACAGAAATGATTAAGAAGCGATCGCCCAGAATTCATCACCGATCCATGCGATGCCACCCCATGCGATCGCCCAACAAGATCTATCGTACTACAGGACATCGAAACCGCTAAGGAAGCTGCTCCAGAGCGGCATTGTAAAGCTTCTCATTCGACTGGACGGATTTCCAAAGATCGACAACAGGTTGCGGATAGTGCACACCGAGGGTCACTCCACACCGTTTCTGCTCCTCAGCCGAAAGCTTCCAGGGCTCATGCACTTTGCTTGCAGGAACGTCCTTCAGTTCTGGAAGCCAGTGCTTGACATAGTCTCCTTTGGGGTCGTAATCCTTGGCCTGTTTGGGGATGTTGAAGTACCGAAACCCGCGACTGTCGTTGCCGACCCCAGCGGTGTAGTTCCAGTTGCCGTAGTTGCTGCACACGTCGTAGTCAATCAGCTGCGACTCAAACCACTCCGCGCCCATGCGCCAGTCAATGCCGAGGTTCTTGGTGAGAAAGCTGGCCACATTCTGGCGACCCCGATTTGACATAAATCCTGTGAGTAGCAACTCGCGCATGTTGGCATCCACCAGGGGAAACCCAGTTTCGCCTAAGCGCCATTGGTCAAAGCGATCCCAATCTTGCTTCCAGGGAACAGACAAGCGACGTAAGCCCGACGGGTAAAAGATGCGATCGCCATGCTTCGCACAGATTAATCGAAAGTAGTCTCGCCACAGCAGTTCAAACACCAACCAGTAGGTAGACTGATTGGCAACGCGCTCATCTTCGTAGCGCTTGACTTCCTCATAGATATAGCGGGGAGACAGACACCCCAACGCCAACCAGGGCGAGAACTTTGACGAATAATCCGCCCCCAACATGCCATTGCGAGTGTGCTTGTAGCGGCGCAGGCAGTCGTTTTTCCAGACGTAGGTGTCGAGTCGTTCTTTGCCCGCCGATTCTCCCCCGATAAACCGGAGAACGGTTCGGCTATCGGGCTCTGGTGCTTGAGTCCCCAACGATTCAAGGGTGGGAATGTCTAAAGACTCAAAAGTAGGAATTTCACCAACCTTCACCTCAGGGAGCGAACGGATGTGGTTTGGAGTGGGGAACGCAGGATTGACCGAAGATTTTTTCTCAACGGCTTTACGAAACTCGGTAAAGACTTCGGGAATCTGCACGATATCAAACGGCAAATCGTCTGGATGATAGAGGGTTGCTCCCCAAAACGCTTTGGTTTCAATCTGCAACGGCTGGAGCGCAGTCGTCACGGCTTCTTCGACCAACCGCTCCTCAAAGGTCACCTCACCGTGAAAATAAACGGATTGAACGCCAAGCTCCTGAGCCAGATCTGGAATGATGTCTTCTGGCTTGCCCTGACGGATCACCAAATCACTGCCGAGCGATCGCAACGATGATCGCAAATCAGCCAGCGCTTCTAACAAGAAATTTGCCCGATAGGCCCCAGTTTTCGGAAATCCAAACGACGTTTCTCCAAAGTGTCGCGGATCGAGGCAATAGAGCGGAATGATATGCGCCCCTGAACGGAGGGCGTGAGTCAACGGCTCGTGGTCATGAACCCGAAGATCCGTGCGAAACCAAATGAGAATGCGATGTACCACCAGAAAATCCCAAGCGATCGTCAAAGCCGACATGGCTCCATGCCGACTCTCATATGATGATACATTTCTTAATGTTATGCATCTTGGGCGATCGCCCTTCCCTGCAAGGGTGGCACTGCACACTGTAGGCTACATCTTGAGCCCCAGATACGGGCGTTCAACCGAACGCCCCTACAGCGATCTAGGATGCTCAGCTTGCTTTCTCAGGTAAGCACCATTGCCTGGAGGGTGGGCACGGCCCACCGTTCGCTACAGCTTGCATCGACCTCTGCGTAATGGCGATTTATTCTTCTCCACCCTGAAGCCGAAGCAACAAAAAGCCCAGGGACAATCCAACCAAAATGAGAGTAAATGACAAAATTGCTGCGTTGAACATTTCGCTGTTCATTGATGGGTACCTCCTAAAATCATGCTTCTTTAGAATACGGCGTTTAGTCACCCTGCGGTCAATGTATTGCTAAGCTGCAATGCCTTAGGATGCAGATGAGGTAGGGTGGATGAGCGCCAGCGTAAGGATAAGTTGAGCGCCTGCCCCCGTCGCCTCTGGTTCCCTTTCTCTGAATGGGAACCCGCTTTGGAGCCTCTGGCTCCTGTTTAGGCAATAGGCGGAGCCTCTGCGTTCGGATTCCCAGCGAGACGCTAGGAATCAGGCATGGCGTAATCAAAGTGGCGTTGATTTATCTGTGCGGAGCACGTATCGCCCTACCTCCACGCTACGGTTCACAATTTCTCCGTTTTCATTCCTCCCTTTTCAGTTATGCCTTTATCGTCCCAATTCGCTTCCGGCGATCGCCCCGCCCTTGCCATTTCATTCGGAGATCCTGCCGGGATTGGCATCGAAGTGGTGCTGAAAGCTCTGGCCGATGTGGATCTTCTTGACAAAGCGAACCTGACCGTTGTCGGCAACCGCGATATTCTCTACAACACCTACGACCGCCTCAAGGCTCAATCACCGGACATGGCGATCGCCCATCCCGATGACATTTCCATACTCGACATCGATTTTCCAGAAACTCTTCTAGCGAACCTCACCGTTGGAGAAGGCAATCACGCCTCGGGAGAAGTGGGCTGTCAGTGTCTACATCAGGCGATCGCCCACACTGTCGCGGGAACATTTGACGGAATCGTTACCGCGCCCATTGCAAAATCCGCCTGGAAAGCCGCAGGGCACCATTATCCGGGTCAGACAGAACTTTTGGCCGAACAGTCCCACACCGAGCAATTTGGCATGATGTTTGTGGCGCGATCGCCCCATACGGGTTGGGTGTTGAGAACGCTGCTGGCCACCACCCACATTCCGCTGCGCGCCGTTCCCACTGCTCTCACCGCCGACATCTTGACGCAGAAACTCGACCTCCTGATGGCCACCCTCCAGCGAGACTTTGGCATGACTGCCCCTCGCATTGCAGTAGCGGGGTTGAATCCCCACAGTGGAGAACTGGGGCAACTGGGGCGAGAAGAACAGGACTGGATGATGACGTGGTTTAAGGAGATGGGCGATCGCCACCCCACGCTCACTCTGGACGGCCCCATCCCGCCCGATACGATGTGGGTGCGACCGGGACAAGCCTGGTTTGGCACCCGACAATCCGTCAACACCCACGATGCCTACCTGGCGCTCTACCACGACCAGGGACTAATTCCCGTAAAGTTGATGGGATTTGACCGAGCCATCAACACCACTATCGGCCTCACCTTTGTGCGCACCTCTCCCGATCACGGCACCGCCTTTGACATCGCCGGGAAAGGGATTGCCGATGCAACCAGCATGAAAGAAGCCATCCTCTGGGCGGTAGAACTCGTGCGGCAACGCAAAACTGCGGCGGTCGTTCGGTGATCGGTAACCCTAATCGGTAAAACTTCCAAAAAACCTCGACGTTGCACTTAGGCGATGTCTAGCAAAGAAAATACCCGCATTCCCGCGTTTCGACTTCGCTCAACGCTCACGACCTGTGGGCTGAGCGAAGTCGTTCGTTGAGCGGCTCCCTAATGGAGAAAGCCCAAATCAACGGGTAAATTCATTCCTGGAAATCTCCTTAATCCAAAACGTTCTGGCGATCGCCTGTGGGCAAATAGCCTGTGACTAAAAGATCGGGGCCGACAGAATGCCATGAGAGATCGTGAAGCTGCAACGCTTCCGT
>JAYKJC010000539.1:0-3706 GCA_035285885.1 Leptolyngbyaceae cyanobacterium
CAAAAATCACGGACTCGCCAGATAATATGGGCCGAATGCAACGCCCGTACGAACATAGGCATTCGGGCAAAAATTACGGATTCGCCAAATAATGTGAACCGAATGCAACGCCCGTACGATTGTCGAAATGAGAGGGAATGAGGATTGAGCATTAAGGGCATTGGGTTAAAAGGATGGTTGGGTATCGGGGCGTTGGGAATGGCGATCGCCGCGACGGTGATGGCTCCCAATACCTATTACCTGCTCATTCTGGGGATGGTGGCGATTACGACACTGGTAGGGGTGGGGCTCAACATTCTGGTGGGGCTGTCGGGTCAGGTTTCCATCGGCCATGCGGGATTCTTTGCCATCGGAGCCTACACTGGAAGCCTTCTGATGACCAAGGCTGACTGGAATTTCTGGGCAGCGCTGGTCATGGCTCTGATCGCAACGGCAGGCACCGGGGCAGCATTAGCGGCTCCCGCTTTGCGGGTGACAGGCCCCTACCTGGCAATGGTGACCATTGCGTTTGGCATCATCGTTGAGCGAGTGCTGATTGAGTGGGTCGGACTCACCGGAGGCTTTGGGGGCATTAGCAGCATTCCCAAACCCGCATTGTTTGGACTGGAGCCTGCGCTGAGAGATGTGGTGATGATATCGATGCTGGCGGCATTTCTTGCCATGCTGTCGTTTGCGCTGCTCAAGCAACATCCGTGGGGGCGCGCCTTTCAAGCAGTGCGAGATGATGAGGTGGCCGCCTCTGCCCTTGGCCTCAACACTCTTTTTATCCGCATCATGGCCTTTACCCTCTCGGCAGGCTTCACGGGCATTGCCGGAGTTTTCTTTTCGTCCACCATTGGCTTTGTCAGTCCCGATAGCTTTACCTTTCACCGATCGATTCTATTCTTACTGATTGTGATTCTGGGCGGGCTGGGAACGGCTGAAGGGGCACTGATTGGGGCGATCGCCCTCGGCATCTTACCTGAATTCTTCCAAGACTTTGCCCAATATCAGCTCCTCTTTTTCGGCCTATTACTGCTAGGCGTGCTGTGGTTAGCCCCCAACGGCGTCACCAGCCTGATCAACCGCTGGCTTCCTAAACGACCCGCTTTCAATAGTCTTGAGGGAACTCCTCCCGACTTGCCGCCCTATGTGGCGAAGCACGCCACTACCGATGCGCTGACCGTTGAGAACGTCGGCATCCACTTTGGGGGCATCCGAGCCGTCGATGGAGCGACCTTGAATGCACAACCGGGGACGATTACTGCCGTCATTGGCCCCAACGGAGCGGGCAAAACCACGCTCCTGAACTTGATTGGCGGATTCTACACAACAGAAACCGGACGCATTCAACTGGGCACGTTGGACTTGACTCGCCAGTCGAGCACCCGTGTCGCTGTCGCAGGCGTGAGCCGAACCTTTCAAGCGACCCGTCTGTTTAATTCGCTTTCGGTGATTGACAACTTGCGTGTGGCGGATGTCAACTACCGTCTGGGCAATCCCCTGGCAGCACTCATCGGCATCGGACGCACTCAAAAACCAGAAAAGTCGCTGCTCGAACTGCTTGCCTTTGTGGGCTACAGCGGCGACGTGTATCAAACTGCCGCAAATCTGCCGTTTGTGGATCGACGACTGGTGGAAATCGCCCGTGCGCTGGCCTGTCGTCCCCAGGTTTTGCTACTGGACGAACCCGCTGCGGGACTCAGCAAAGGCGACAAAGATACTCTCGCCCAACTCATTCGACGCATTGCCAGTAGTGGCTTGAAAGTCATTCTGATCGAACACGATATGGATCTGGTGATGGACATCTATGATCAGGTCGTGGTACTCGATAGCGGACAGGTGATTAGCACGGGAAAACCTGCGGATGTGCAAAATGACCCCAAAGTTTTGGAAGCGTATCTGGGTGCGGAAAGTAAGGATCTGGGGCGATCGCTCACCCCTGACCAAACCCCTCTCCTCTCTATTGAGAACCTGAATGCAGGCTATGGTGCCCTCCAAGTGCTTCATGATTTATCGCTGACCGTACAGCCCGGAGAACTGGTGTCTGTGATTGGCGCGAACGGGGCAGGTAAAAGCACCTTACTCAAAACCATCACCAATACCTTACCTGCTCACTCTGGACAGATTCTCTTTCAAGGGAAAGATTTAAGCCGCATTCCCGCCCACCAAATTGTTCGAGCAGGAATCGCCCTTGTGCCTGAAGGCAGACAGGTGTTTGCAGAACTGACCGTACTTGATAATATTCGCCTGGGTGCCTATCATCGGAGCGATCGCACCATCGACGACGATGCCCAAACCTTACTCCAACGGTTCCCTATCTTACATGAAAGAAAAGATCAGCGAGCCGGACTCCTTTCTGGCGGTGAACAACAAATGTTGGCGATCGCCCGTGGCTTAATGGCGCGTCCCCAACTCCTGCTGCTCGACGAACCCTCCCTCGGACTCGCACCGAAATTAGTGGTGAGCCTTTATGAAACCCTGGCCTCCCTACGCGATGAAGGCATCACCATTCTGCTGGTGGATCAGATGGCGACTCTTGCCCTTGGAGTGTCTGACCGAGCCTACCTGTTGGACACCGGACGCATCGTTCAATCCGGCAGTTCTGAAGAAATGCGCAACGACCCTGCAATTTTACATGCTTACCTGGGGCACGGGTAGTCGCCATAACCAAAGAGACAGGCAGCGATGCCGTTAATTTCGGGCGATCGCCTTCCTCTTCTACAGCAAGGCACTGCTAGACAACTATTTCGATGCGGATTTAGGAAACAGCAAACTCTGTGACTCTACGGCGATCGCTTGGCTTAAAGCCCAATACAATCTGATGTTTGGGAATCCCTAAAGTAACCAATTCATCGGCAATTCCTTCTTCAGTACCATCCTGTTGAATCCAAAGTTTTTGGTCAATGATATCAATATGCAAAAGGGTGCCATAGATCCGCCGACCATTTTGCCATCCAACTTCAACGAGTAGGTAATGATGGTTTTGGGCATCGATGATTGTTTCTAACTGAATGTCGTCAGTTTCGCCCAAAAATTCAATATAGCTATTGAAAAGCTGCTGAATGATGGATTGATAAGTGGTTAGGTTGAAATCCACTGATTGATAACCTCCTGATCGGGATCGAATGTGAATAAACGAATCAACTGATCTTCCAGTAAAATTTGACCTGCTTCTTCTTCAAAAACTGTCCTGTAGACTGAATCGGTAACAGCCAGATAAAGGGTTCTTTCGGGATCATATCGAAGGAGTAAGCGTTCATACAGGATAAATTGACCCAGGGCATCTTCTAAATCTTTGATGTCGGAGGCGCGGGTGAAACTTTTGATTTCAACAGCGATTTTTTCTGTGCCACGATCGGCAGCGATCAAGTGTTCTGCGCCCAAGTCAACAAATAAGTTTTTGCGGGTCAACCGAATCCGAAAGGGATCGTGAGTGATCGTCCAATCTGCTTTGACCAGTGCATTTTTGACGCAATCATGGAAGATATCTTTGGCAGGCATTGTTTATCCTCCCTTTCTAGAATAGTGCGTTCTGCATCGGTAAGATCATGGAAACGGGCAACGATATCGTTAATTTCGATTTCGTAGAGAGCGATCGCCTGATCCTTGACCTCAAGGCATTGCTAGACAACAAGTATTTCGATGGAATTTTAGCGTGAAGTAGGGCAGAGGGAATGGGTACAGAGGCCATAGTCTAATCTTTTCTTCTACAGTATAAGCAACG
>JAYKJC010000540.1:0-6669 GCA_035285885.1 Leptolyngbyaceae cyanobacterium
CCCCACCCCCTCGACCCCCCCACACCCCCCGCCCCCCCCCCCGACTGGGAGGGGTTGGGGGGGGGGGGCGCCCCCCCCCCCCCACCACCCACAAAAATGCGTCAGTCCTAATCTAAACAAATAGCTAGGGTCTGTTTTAAAAGTTTTTTTTTCGTGCGCTTTGCGCACGAAAAAACAACCCTTCCAGCTAGTTTTAGTTTTAAAACACGCCCTAGGTTTTAGACGGATTTAACTGACAAAAGTTTCCTTTTTTTATTTGATTTTTAATCTGAATTGGATTGATCAGCATCGGATGCTTTACCGTGCTTGTCGCGGTATCGCTGAAGCCATACGTGAGCCTGCCGTCGCTGTGTCCGCTGCATTCGTATCGATTCTCCAATTTCTCTCCACAGGGCACTCCACCAATTGCTAGCCATGATGCACTCTACTCCTTCCTTTTGCGCTTATCTCTTGTGTTCGTATCGTCCGCTGCTGTCCATGTTGATAGCTGAATCGATCGCTGGGTCAATAGCTGGGTCGATCGCTAATTTTTAGGGGGCGATCGCCCCAACCGCTCCCCACAAAAACCCCACAAAAACGTCTCTCAAGAAAGGCTTCTCTATCGGATTTCATACAAGAAAAGCAGAACTCTGCCCAAGAAAATATCTGAATTCCTGCGGTTCGCCTTTGCTCAACACTCCAGACCCGTGGGATGAGACTTCGACGGTAAGCTCAGCCAAACCGTGAAGTCATAAGCCTAGCGACTGACTTCGCCCACGCTTAGCATCTTCCTAAGGGAGAAAGTCCACAGTTATAGGTAACTTAATGCCTAGAATCTTGTAACCCTTCACGTGCTGTCCAGGTGCCACATCTGTTCTTACCTTACTTTATCGGGATACGTTAGTTTATTTAAGTTAGCCTCAGGCTCAGCTACAGTCACGTAGTCTGAGCGATCATCCGGTGCTTCGCAGATGAAAAACCTGACCGACACTGTTGTTCCCAAGGGTACCGTATTGACAATCAACCTGAAATTTTTCTGGATGTCAATCATGCCCATGATCTTCGATACCAGTGAAAAGAATTTTGGAGATTTCTAAATCTTATTCGAATTACTGGAGGGGATTACTCATCTTTAGATAGATCTTAAGGAGTATCTTTGCAAAGATAGCGCTGTGCAAAGATAGCGCTGCTAGTGCTGTTCAAGAGGGTTGAATTGTGCCGAGATACAGCGCCCTGAGAGAACCGCAAGATTCACAATACATGGCGATCGCTTTTCTTTCAGAGAGGCGATCGCTACAATAGCGACAGTCGAGTTCAAATCCCAGGGACATCTGGGCCATTGCCTATCGAAACGATTTATGGTGACCTCAAAGGTCTGAAACCGAGTCAGCTCAAGCAGCTCAAACGTATTTATCATCAGCGAATTCCGGGCGATCGCATCACCACACCTGAATTTGCCCAGCGTCTTGCTGCTGTCAGCCATGACCTTAAGCAACCCCTCTGTGCGTATGTGAATCGTCGTGGACACGTGATTCGAGTGGGGGTAGGAACGCCGCAGAAGACCCAGATTCCTCCTCTGGAACTGCCACGCTACGGCGCTGAACGTCTGTGCGGCATTCGCTGCATTTCCACTCAGTTGGATGCTGGGGCTCCGCTCCAGTCATCACTGACGGCGATGGCCGTGCAGCGACTGGATGCCCTCGTGGTCTTGACCCTATCCGACAAGGGGCGTCAGGCGCGAGGGGGCAAGGCATCCGGCTACATTCATCAGGTTTACCTGACCCATCTGATTCCCGATCCCGATCCTGGCTGGACGGTATCGCCGGGGCTTAGCATGGATGCCCTCGTCAACCAAGATTTCTTCGAGCTGATTGACGGGCTCGAAGAAGAGTTTCGTCGAGAATTTGTCGCTCAGCAGGTTGACTCAGATCAAGACCGGGTACTGATTGTGGGTGTGATGACCAAAGAATTCAGTGCGATTCAATTTGGCGATCGCGTTACCGAAGTGGCTCGATTGGTCGAAACCGCAGGTGGAACAGTCCTGGAAACCATGCATCAGAAGCGATCGTCCCTGCACCCGCAAACGGTGATCGGAGAAGGAAAAGTGCAGGAAGTCGCCCTGGCGGCTCAACACTTGGGCGCAAACCTCATCGTCTTTGACCACGATTTGTCTCCGGCTCAGGTGCGTAACTTAGAATCTCGCATTGGCATTCGTGTGGTGGATCGCACCGAAGTCATTCTCGACATCTTTGCCCAGCGGGCGCAGTCGAGAGCAGGAAAGCTCCAGGTTGAACTCGCCCAACTCGAATACCTCATGCCTCGGCTCATCGGACGGGGGCGTGACATGTCTCGACTGGGGGGTGGGATTGGCACCCGAGGGCCGGGGGAAACCAAGTTGGAGACTGAACGGCGGGCCATTCAGCGCCGGATTTCTCGGCTTCAGCAAGATGTCAATCAGCTTCAGGCCCATCGATCGCGCCTGCGTCAGCAGCGCCAGAAGAAAGATGTCCCCTCGATTGCCGTGGTGGGCTATACGAACGCGGGGAAATCGACTTTGCTGAACAGTCTCACGAATGCAGAAGTCTACACCGCAGACCAATTGTTTGCCACGTTGGATCCAACCACCCGGCGATTATCCATTCTTGATGAACACACCAACGAATCC
Source organism: Leptolyngbyaceae cyanobacterium (assembly GCA_035285885.1). Taxonomy (GTDB): domain Bacteria; phylum Cyanobacteriota; class Cyanobacteriia; order CAKZMO01; family CAKZMO01; genus JBCCWF01. Next base: position 2,645 of record JAYKJC010000540.1, read on the forward strand.
ATTGCCCTCGTGCTAACGGATACGGTTGGATTTATCCATGAATTGCCTGCATCACGGATGGACGCCTTCCGAGCCACCCTGGAAGAAGTGACCGAAGCAGATGCTCTCTTGCATGTGGTTGATCTGTCTCATCCGGCGTGGCAAAGTCAGATTCGTTCTGTGGCAATGATTCTCGAAACCATGCCGATTGTTCCTGGCCCAGCTTTGCTGGTGTTTAACAAGATTGATCAGGTTGATAGCGAAACGCTAGACATCGCCAAGGAACATTATCCAAATGCGGTCTTTATCTCCGCGAGCGAACGGCTGGGTCTGGAGACGCTGCGTCAGCGATTGGTTCGTCTGGTGGATTATGTGTTCACGGCGATCGCCTTCGCTGAGCGCCCTTCTTGAAGAATTATTCTGGAAGCACTCTTCTTGAAATGAAATTGATTTGATTTGTGGGTGCGGGCAGAACGCACCCACAAATCAAACGAACATTCTTACAGAGTTAGCGACTGTGGATTCGTCTCGATGAGAATCGCCAGATCTTGAAGGAACGCCGCTGCATGGGCTCCATAAATAATGCGGTGATCACAGGTGATGTTCACCTGCATCTGTCGCCGTACTCCCATCAAGCCATTCTCCATGGCGACGACCTGAGGCCGAGATGCACCGATGGCGAGAATCGAGCCCTGTCCAGGAGGCAAAATCGCATCAAATCGATCGACTCCAAACATCCCCAAGTTTGACAGGGTGAAGCTTCCCGTGCTGTACTCTTCGGGCTGGAGTTGCTTTGAGCGCGATCGCGCCACCAGGTCTTTCCACATCCGCGACAGCGAATAGATATCGAGCTGATCCGCCTGCCGCAAAACAGGAGTAATCAAACCTCCATCATCCATTGCCACGGCGATCGCAACATTAATCTCTTGACGGTACTGCGTTCCCTTTTCGGTGTAACTGGCATTCAAGAGTGGATGCTTCTGCAACGTGACCGCCACCGCTTTCGCCAGCAACGCCGTCATCGTCACACCCTTGGACTTGATCTGCTTATACAACGCATCCAGGTTATCGGTCGTAATGGTGTAGCCCACCCGGAAGGTTGGAGCTTCCATGCTTGCCACCATCGTACGAACAACGGCCTGCTGGAGGGTGTTAAACGCCGCAACTTCTCCAGGCTGCACAGGAGGGGCTGTCGGGGCGGGGACTGACCGAGGCGTGGGAGCAGACACCGCTGGAACGATAGCCGGAGCCGGACTGCTGGCCGTTTGAGTGACCCCCGCAGAGGCTTCAACATCCGCCGCTACGATTCGCCCGTGGGGGCCACTTCCGCGCAGGTTTTTGAGATCGACATTCAACTGCTTCGCAAGTTTCTTCGCCCGAGGAGACGCAATGACCCGTCCGTTGCTTCGGGTTGCTGTAGAAACAGCACTTTCTGCGGAAGCCGCAACAGCGGGCTCGGGTGCTGACGCAGGCGATGAAGCGGGCGCGGCGGAGGCTGGAGCGGGTGCCGCTGCACCGGATGACAATGATTGAGCTTGCTGCTTAGCGAGTTCGATTTCATCTTGGGTCTCAGCAATAAGGGCAATCACTTCTCCCACTGGAGCTGTGCCCTCGGCAGGAGTAATGATGGTCGCCAGAAACCCTTCGTGGAAGGCTTCGACATCCATATCCGCCTTATCCGACTCGACCACTAAAACGGTTTCGCCCTTCTCAACCTTATCTCCAGGCTCCTTCAACCATGAGACAATTTTTCCCTCAGTCATTGTAGAGCTGAGCGCAGGCATAAACACTTCATGAATCATAGAGTGGCTTCCGAATCAGACAAACGACAAGTAAATTTCAGACCATTGAGAATTCTACCGTGTTCCGGAAAACTGCGAGCAGTTTTTTGATGACCCTCATCGGCGCACCCGCCCGGTAAAGCCCGTTGCCTTAAACTGCTCAAGCTTCAAAGGCGTCGGTTGGTTGGCTGCCACGCTGATTCTCAGCTCAAACTGGCTATCCCCTGGAGGAACGTCATCGATAGATCCCAAACGGGTGCGGTTTTGCATCACGGGGTTGTTGTTGGCATCGTAGATGCGACCAAACACGTCTGCATTATAAATCGGTTTATTGGTTGGATTGGTGGCTGTGCCCGTTACGATGAAGCAATTTGCGGCCTGGCTCGACCCCGCAACCACGTACCCTTCAGCAATTTCTGGAGGGCAGTCCTTATAGTCCAGGTCAGACAGCGTGACCTGGATGAGGGCTGATGCTGGAGAGACAGAGGTCACAGCCATGACGAGCCAAAGACAGAGTGAGAGGGCGATCGCCCGCCCAGGTCGAGAATTGAAGAATCGAAAATTGAAGAATCGAGAATTGAAGAATCGAGAACTGAAGAGTCGAGAATTAAAGATTTGATGCAGCATAAGGTCTGGGTTACACAAGAGTTCGTTGAGGAGCAAGCCTGTATATAGAATACCGTCTCCATCGTCCGAGGCGATCGCCCAAATCTTCAGAATATTCCTTCTGCCTCTTGCCAACGGTACCCTCCAGTTTCACACTGTAAATGAAGGATGAACAAGGTTAAGAAGCAGTTAAGGGGTTTTTGTGAAACGAGTTCTTTCAATCATCTTAGGTGGGGGAGCCGGAACCCGCTTATATCCTTTGACCAAGCAGAGAGCGAAGCCCGCTGTCCCACTGGCAGGAAAGTATCGTCTTATTGATATTCCAGTTAGTAATTGTATTAATTCTGAAATTCTTAAAATTTACGTTTTAACTCAATTCAACTCAGCGTCATTGAATCGGCACATCGCGCGTGCCTACAATTTTTCGGTTTTCTCGGATGGATTTGTTGAAGTACTGGCGGCTCAGCAAACACCCGACAATCCAAGTTGGTTTCAGGGTACGGCAGATGCAGTCCGTAAGTACCTCTGGCTACTCGAAGACTTTGATATGGATGAGTATCTGATCTTGTCAGGCGATCATTTATATCGCATGGACTATCGCCAATTCGTCCATCGTCATCGAGAAACAAACGCCGATATCACCATCTCCGTCGTTCCCATCGACGAGAAAAGAGCGTCTAGCTTCGGACTGATGAAGCTGAACGATGAAGGACGAGTCGTTGATTTCATGGAAAAGCCCAAAGGCGATGCGCTAAGGTCCATGCAGGTCGATACTCAATCGTTGGGCTTAACGGCAGAGCAAGCGGCTGAAAAGCCCTACATTGCCTCCATGGGAATCTATGTCTTCAAAAAAGACGTATTGATTGATCTGCTGAAGCGCAACTTAGAGCAAACAGATTTCGGCAAAGAGGTGATTCCCGGAGCCGCCAAAGACCACAACATTCAGGCATATCTGTTTGACGGATATTGGGAAGACATTGGAACCATTGAAGCTTTCTACGATGCAAACCTAGCTCTCACGGAGCAGCCCCATCCTCGGTTTAGCTTCTTTGACGAGAATGCCCCCATCTACACCCGACCTCGATTTTTGCCTCCTTCAAAGCTTCTTGATTGTCAGGTCACCGAATCAATTATTGGTGACGGCTGCATCCTGAAGAACTGTCAAATTCATCATTCTGTTTTAGGTGTCCGCAGTCGAGTCTCTGAAGGGACGGTGATTCGTGACAGCCTACTCATGGGGGCTGACTTCTATCAAAAGTTTGAAGCCAAACAATCCACGCGTGAAGAGGCGATTGATACAATTCCCGTTGGCATAGGCCCAGATTCGGTGATTCAGAGAGCCATCGTTGATAAGAATGCTCGCATTGGTCGTGGCGTTCAAATTGTGAACAAAGACCACGTTGAAGAAGCAGAAAAAGAAAACGAAGGGTTTTACATTCGCAATGGCGTTATTGTCATCTTAAAGAATGCTGTAATCGCTGATGGCACTGTCATTTAGAAACGTACAGACATTTAGAGACGTACAGACATTTAGAGACGTTCAGAAAAATTAAAATCCTCCACATCCCAGAAAGAGTCCTTCTTTCTGGGATGTTACTTTCTTGCGAATCATTGAGACCGTGGCCAAAATTAGAGCGGGGTCAAAAGCTGAACAAACGC
>JAYKJC010000541.1:0-2710 GCA_035285885.1 Leptolyngbyaceae cyanobacterium
GTTGAGTACAGTTTTCCTTGTTCCCAGTGTCTCGCTGGGAACGCCCGCTAGAGCCTCTGGCTCCCATTCAAGTGTGGAGCCGGAGGCTCCTGCAGCGGTTCCCTGCCAGAGTCAGGGAACCAGAAAACCAGAAACGAGTGGCGGCGCATTTGCAAACGTCGCTTTTACACAGGTGCCGTTCGCGGTAGGCAGACGGTGAACGTCGTCCCTTCTTGCTCCGTGGAGGCAACCGCTATCGTGCCTCCGTGGGCAACAACAACCTCCCGCGCAATGTATAGTCCCAGACCGATGCTGCTCGAAACTTTTTGCTGTGATGATTCCGCCCTAGCGTAGCGCATGAGTGGATCGAAGATCGTGGTCAGTAGTTCTGACGGGATCGCTGGCCCTCCATTATGCACGCTCAAGACCACGGTTGATTCTGCGGCAGTGATCGAGATTTCGACGGGCTCCTCGGTCGTCCCGTGCTGAAGGGCGTTGCCCATCAGATTGGAAAGAACCTGTCGGAGTCGAGCCGCATCCCAATCGCCAGTGAGGTCACCGTTTGGGTGAAAATGCAGCATGCATTGCGGGTAGGCAAAGCAGAATTCCTCAAAGACGTTGCGACCCAGTTTTTCTAGATCGACCAGGCTGCGCGTCAGCGGCATGGCGCTTCCCAGCCCCGTTGATGCGAAGTCGATCAGGTCATTGGTTAATCGCGTGATGGTCTCTGCGTTCCGCTCGATCATCGACAGCGCTTTGGCAGAATTCAAGTCTTCTTTGATGTCGCGTGAGGCCAGTTGTGCCGCCATGCGGATGCTATTCAGTGGGTTTCGCAGATCGTGGCTGAGGATCGCCAGGAACATGCGGCGCGACTGCTCGACACGGGTGGTATAGCTGCCGACGGCCTCGGCCAGAGATTGATCGATCGACTCGTTGAAGCGGGTGATGTCGTTGAGGGCGTTGAAGTTGGGCTGAGGGTGGCTCTTGCGCCACAGCCGCAGTACGCTGGCACGCAGGGCACGATATTCGGCAACGACCTCTAGAATGTCAAAGCCCGAGCCCACCCGTTCTACGCCGTGAATTTTTGAGGCATCATCGAGGCGATCGCTCTCATCTCCGCCAGCACCGCCGTGGCCTTTAGATTTGCTCGCCTGCTGAGACAGGCTCTGGTCGCTCTGCATGTCTCGTGCGGTAGCCAGAAGTATCGCTTCGGCAGCATCACGCAGGGCAAGCTTGCTCATCGTCGCCCCAGGTGCAAGGCTGCGCGCAAACGCTTCCCACTCTACAAGGATGGGCTCGACGTTCCCAAGGATAAAGTCTGCCAGTCGCATCGATGTCTACTCTGAGCATGAAGAATCAAGGGGATTATAGCAAAAGCGTTCAATCCTGATACACTACATTTCATTCAATACGCTAGGTTAAGTGGTGTAGCCTGTATTTTTCTGGGGTTGGCCATGCACATTCTTCACGGCACCTGGATTCCAAATTCTGTCGATGACTTTGTGATTGACGGAATGTTTTACCTGTGGGTGGAAACCTCTGAAAAACGACGGTTTCGAAGCCCACGACATCCTCGTCAGTTGGTTGGAGACGAACTTGCTGCCCTGCTCTCCGGAGATCTCAGCATCCAACCTCCAGACTACCGAAAGATAGAGGATTTGATCGTACCTCGGTATTTCATCTTGCCGACGGTGGATAATGAACCCTTACCTTCGGTAGAACTTTCTCGCTACCTGGAAGCCGATTTGCCGGAGACGTTTGAGTTTCAGCCCTGGCAGGTGGAGTGTTATCCGACGCTGACTTCCGCAAAAATCAATACGTACAGCACTCGTCAGGCCAATGGCGTGGTGCCGATGCTGAATGACCTGCACTTCATTGCGTTGCATAACTTAACGGATGTTCAACTTGGGGCTGATCTCCTGTTCTGGTTTCATTTCACCCAGGCCATCAAGCGACTCATTCTGAAAGACCAATATATCCCAGCGCTGAAGTATCACGAGTTAGAGCCTGCCAAACCCACGAAATCAACGCGCAAGAAGGCGGATGCTTCCACGTCGGGGGCGTTTAGAGTTCACCCTTCCTGGGAATTTATCGGTGAGGAGTACGAAACGACGCTTCAGCACTATGTGGATTTTATGCCGCTGATGTGTGTGGCAGGATTTGCCGAGTCTCCTGGCACGGTGGATCTGTACGATCGCCTTTCTCTCTTACGGCATTTTTCAGACTGTTTGCTCGTCGATGTCGTCACCCACACTTACCTCACAAAGGCCATCGAGAAATCCATCGACGACTCGATTTTGCGAGGATGCCTGCATCCAGTCCCGTGGCCGCAATCGGTGGGACTGGAAACCTATCAGCAGTGGCAGGCGTGGCGCGATCGCATCATTCGTACTCAGACGGATCAGTCGTTTCATCTTTACTTTCATCTCTATGATCCCCACAAGCCAGAAGATGCCTGGCAGCTTCAGTTTGAAGTCGCTCCTAAACATGACCCGTCTCTGCGCGTGTCGCTGGATGATTACTGGCGCATGCGCCCCAATCAACAAAAGCAGGTCAAGCAGCAAATGGGAGAAAACTTTGAGCAAAATCTCCTGATGAACTTGGGGTACGCCGCTCGCATGTATCCGTCCCTCTGGCGGGGGCTAGAGACGGATCAGCCGCAGGGGATTTCCCTCAGCTTAGATGCTGCGTTTACCTTTCTGAAGGAGTCCGCATGGGTGCTAGAAAACGC